>NZ_JACJFF010000172.1:0-7204 GCF_014164465.1 Vibrio sp. SG41-7
ACGCGATGATAAAAGCGTTGAACAAGCTTACTGGGTTAGGTATGCCTGAAACTTGTCGTATTGACTAAGAAATACGCGAAACGGGGTGGCTCTATCTCTAAATTTAATTACGCAACAAAGCCCATCTGTTTAGGTATGTTCTTGACCATGGCCTTGATGGGGCTACGTATCTGGGATCTCGATGGACTGTTTGGCTATATCTCTGTTGTCATGAGTATCCAGATCCTGCTTTCGCTTCTGTTTACGATATTCGTCGTTTATTACCTAATGGGACGAAACTATGACTCTGTGGTGATATGTTCAGGCTTCGGTGGTATCACTCTTGGCTCGACAGCAACAGCAATTGTTAATATGACCGCGGTAACTCACCGCTATGGCGCAAGCCCACAAGCATTCATTGTGGTGCCATTAGTGTGTGGGTTCTTTGTTGATTTGATTAACGCGTTAGTGATCAGTTTCTTTGTTGGGATGTAGCCTTGTCGGCTAGTTCCTAAACGTAGATTTCAAAGCCTAGCGGTGATGCTAGGCTTTGTTGTATTCAAGTATGAGCATTCTCTTCTACTAAGTGTATGTTTAGCTCCGAAGGTAATTGGCTGCTATTGGTGTATATACGGTCAAAGTCATCCAGCGGAGCGACTTTGAGTGCAGCAAAGCGTCCCCATTTGCTGGCATCCGCGACAAGCCAGCTTTCGCGGCTGTTCTTAATAATCGACTTGGATAGGTCTGCTTCAACTTGCTCATGTTCCATAGCGAAATGACTGTCTGTTATCGAACCGCAACCACAAATACCAATGTCAGCTTCAAAGTCGGAAAAGAAGTGGACCACGCTACTGCCCACCATGTCTTGGTGTTCTCGTCTGAACAAACCACCGGCCAAATACACTTCGATTTGTTCATTTGCTTCAAGGATACGAGCCACCTGAAGGTTGTTGGTGATCACTCGCAAGGCTGGTTTTGCCAACAAATATTGAGCGATACGAGTGACGGTCGTACCAATGCCCATCATGACCGTTGAACCTTCAGGTATCGCGTCGGCAACCGCCATCGCAATATTGTCCTTTGTCTCTGACTCAACACCAGCACGGAATCTGTAGCTCGTGTTGGTGAGCGTAGTGGGTAAGCTCACACCTCCGTGCACTCTTCGTGCGAGGCCTTGCTCACACAGGTGGTTTACATCACGACGAATGGTTTGAGTGGTGACAGAAAACAACTCGGCTAAGTGGTCGATCTGTATGTCTTGGTTAGCCTTAAGCGTTGCGAGTATTTCTTTCTGACGATGGTTCAGTTCCATAGAAGCTCACTAAAATTGGTTTGGTACGTCGGTGATGATGTTATCGACGCCAAGGTTGAAATATTTAGCCGCCAATTGAGGATCGTTCAGTGTCCATATTTTAAGAACTGCGCCAGAAGCTTTGATCGCTTTGGCCGTTTTTTCATCAAGAATTCGGTGGTCGATATGAATGCTGTAAAGGTCGAGTGATTTGAGTGATTCCAAGCTGTAATCATTCCACACTTCGCAGATAAAGCCTCGTTTAACTTCTGGCATCATCTGTTGGCAAAGGCTTAGTGCCTCCTTTTTGAAGCTTGAGATGAGTAGCTTTTCAGTAGGGAACTGCTTTTGTTCAATCAGTGCCGCGACTTTCTTAACTAAAGGTTGGATAGCTTTATCGTCGTAAATTTTGATCTCAAGGTTCAAAGTCACATCGAGCACTAGGCACTTGTCGAGCGCTTCACTCAACGTAGGAATAGTTGTCCCCGCGAACTCGCTACCAAACCAACTGCCAGCATCTAACGCCTTGAGTGCAGTTAAATCTAAGTCGGCGATATTGCCCGTTCCGTTAGTACAACGATTTACCGTCTTATCATGAAAAACCATTGGGGTGCCATCAGCGCTTAACTGGGTATCAATTTCAATCCATTTAGCACCAGCTTTCGCTGCTTGTTCAATACTCACTAACGTATTTTCTGGTGCTAAAGAAGCGGCACCGCGGTGGCCTGTGATCATAATTCAATCTCGATGTTCATTTGAAAATTCAGGAAACAGTATCTCTACTTTATTACAGATTTATTATCTATCCGCGATATCTGCTTACTTTATATGAGAGCTAGCTTAAAGGTGTTGTACAGAGTTTATACAATAGTGAGACCTTATGCTCACAATGTTCAAATCGCTGAGATTAATGTTCATATGAATGTAATAATTCACTTACATACTCTACGAAAACTTAATAACACCCTCTATATTTAGAAAACGATAGCCAAGAAAAGGTGATTAGAAATGAAAAAGCTATTAGGTACAGTAATTATGGCGGCAACGCTGCTTGTTGGTTGTGGTGAAGCTGACAAGGCTGGTTCTGAAGCTAAAGACGAGCCGATCAATATCAACATGAGCCTTGTATTCACTCAAAATGAGTTGTTAACACAAGAACTTATCAAAGCGACCGACAAAATTAGAGAAAGAACCGAAGGCTCGGTCAACATTAAAGTCTTCCCTGGTGGTCAATTACCGGTTTATAAAGATAACTTGGAACAAGTGGTTAATGGCGCAAACTGGATCGCTGTAGAGGATTTGACCTACCTAGGTGATTACGTACCTGATTTTGCAGCACTGGCAGGTCCAATGCTGTACAACACCTACGATGAATACTTAGCGATGATGGACACTGAATTTGTTGCTGGTCTAAAAGCTAAAGCGGAAGAGAAAGGCATTAAAGTATTGAATGCAGACTACATGTTTGGCTTCCGTCACATGATCACTAATAAAGAGATCGTGAACTCTGAAGACATGAAAGGCATGCGTATTCGTGTTCCACAAAGTCAGCTGTTCATTAGCACGCTTTCAGCAATGGGCGCAGCTCCAGCTTCTCTTCCATTCCCTGAAACCTATGCAGGCGTTCAACAAGGTGTTGTTGACGGTCTTGAAGGTTCTATCTTGACGATGTACTCAACCAAGATCTATGAAGTGGCGAAGAACATGTCTTTGACTAAGCACTTCCTAGGCACTGTGGGTATCTACATTTCACCAACGCTTTGGGATAAATTTACACCAGAACAACAGCAGATCATTAACGAAGAGTTAGAAGCGGGCGCTGAATCTAACACTGCTGAGCTAGTTAAACTGGATGTTGAATACACTCAGAAACTTGAAGAGCTAGGCGTTACCTTCAATGAAGTGAATTCTGATGAGTTCAACCAACTGACTGCGGATGTATACAACCAGTTCCCAACTTGGAGCGAAGGCATACACGCGACGATCATGAAAGAGTTGGAAACGATCCGAGCTGCACAGTAGTTCTGCATAAATTAATTAGTTAATGATTACGGCCTAAATATTCTTAGGCCGTTTTATTCCTGAAATACCACGTCGTATTAGGTATTTCGCTGGAGAAGTCTTTTGTTTTTATTGAAAAATATTGAAGAAATCCTCGCCTCTATTGCTATTTCGATTACCGTTTTGGTTGTCATCATTAACGTCGTTTTGCGTTATGGGTTTGGATTTGTTGTCCCTTGGAGTGAAGAACTATCGGTTATTTGCTTTATATGGGCTGTCTATTTAGGCATTAGTTCCTGCTATAAGCATAAGCTTCACATGGGTGTTGATGTGGTGGTCGCCATGCTGCCTGAAAAAGCCAAAATCCCGTTTAGATTATGTGTTTCTGTTTTCCTACTGGCTCTGAACATCTTGATGGCCGTTTTGAGTTATCAATACTTGATGTTATCTAACAAGGTAACACCAGTGATGGGCATGTCATATTTTGTTATCAATGGCGTGTTGTTGCTTTGTTTCTCATTGATGGCGATCCACACCGTTCGATTTATCGCGAACGATGTCGCTTCTCTAAAGCGCTCTTCTAAGTAGGTACGATTCATGGAAAGCTATCTTCCAATTCTTATTCTGTTTGTTCTGTTTCTTTTGAACATACCCATCGCGTTTTCTCTGATCGCATCGGCGATGGTTTACTTTCTTTTTATCAATGACTCTATTCCGGTGAGCTTGGTAATGCAGCGCTTTATTAGCTCCGCAGAGTCCTTTCCGTTGTTGGCCATTCCGTTCTTTATCATGGTGGGTTCGGTGATGAACTATGCGGGGATAAGTAGGAGCTTACTCGCCTTTGCCGACTCAATGATTGGTCATAAAACCGGTGGTTTGGCTCAAGTGAATGTAGCATTGAGTACTCTGATGGGCGGTATCTCTGGCTCTGCCAATGCGGATGCGGCGATGCAATCGAAGATTCTAGCCCCTGAAATGACCAAGCGTGGTTATGACTTGCCATTCACGGCGGCTGTGACAGCTGCGTCTTCAAGTATCAGTCCTGTGATTCCACCGGGTATCAACTTAATCATTTTTGCGTTGTTAGCGAACGTGTCGGTTCATCAAATGTTTATTGCGGGCTACGTTCCTGCATTTTTGATGGCGCTGTCGCTGATGGTCACTATTGCGTTTATCGCGCGTAAACGTCGTTACAAGCCTTCTCGTTCGGAGCCTGCGTCTGCCAAAGAGCGTTTTCATTACTTCCTGAAAGCGATTCCGGCACTGCTGATCCCGTTCGGCATTATTCTAGGCATGCGTTTTGGTTTGTTTACTCCGACAGAAGCGGGGGCTATCGCCGTATTGCTTTGTGCGATTATTGGCATCTTCGTTTATCGTCAACTGGGTTTACGTCATATCCCGCTCATCATGCGTGAAACGGTGCAGGGCACCAGTAGCGTTATGTTCATCATTATCGGTGCCATGGTCTTCGGTTACTACATGACGCTAGAGCAGATCCCACACAATGTTGCTTCTGCTTTGATTGAGCTTACCGACAACAAGTTAGTCTTGCTGTTATTGATTAACGTACTGCTGTTAGTGGTTGGTATGTTCATCGAAGGCGGCGCCGCAATGATCATACTTACGCCATTGCTGCTTCCCGCTGTGCTTAACCTAGGAGTTAACCCAGTTCACTTCGGCATTATCGTGATTGTGAATATCATGATTGGTGGTGTGACTCCACCATTTGGTTCGATGATGTTTACGGTTTGCTCGATTTTAAAAGTTCGTATGGTCGACTTCGTGAAAGAAGTGGCTCCGTTGTTGCTAGCACTACTCACGGTTCTGATGTTGCTGACTTTCTCTGAAAGCTTGGTGATGTTTTTACCGAATTTACTTTAACACTGTTTAGTGATTGATTATTTAGAGGTGTAGAAATGAATTCGGTATCGAATGAATTGAACCAAAATTGGAAAAAAATAGATTGGGTGTTAACCGATGTGGATGACACCTTAACGTGGCAAGGTCAACTGCCGCCTGAAACCTTGATCGCGTTAAGCAAGCTTCGTGGTTCGGGGAAAAAAGTGGTTGCGGTAACGGGCGCTTGTGCAGGTTGGTGTGATCACATTGCTCAGTTGTGGCCTGTTGATGCGGTTCTCGGCGAGAACGGCGCGTTTATTATGGAAAAGAAAAATGGCTATCTGACATTGCGTTCTGATGTTCCTTTGCCAGAAATCAGTGCCAATCAGAGTAAGCTGAAAGAACAAGTATTATCTATTTTAAGCGATTACCCAGAGCTCAGTTTAACGCTAGATCAGTCTTACCGTTTGTGTGAGGTAGCGATCGATATCGGTCAAAATCGTCCTAAAGTCGACGATGCCATTATCGAAGAGATTGTCTCTAAGATTCACGCGTTAGGTGCACATGCGACAGCAAGCTCTATTCACATTAATGCTTGGTATGGTGAGCACTCTAAGAAAGCGACATCAACCGCTTTTCTTAAGGAGAAGGGGTTATCTGACCAAGAGATACTTGAGCGTAGTTGCTATGTCGGCGACTCGATGAACGACCAATATATGTTTGAAATTTTGCCGAACAGTGTCGGTGTGGCAAATATTAAACACTACTGGGAGCGACTTGAACATCATCCGTCAGTGGTGATGAGCAAACCGGGCGGGTACGGTTTCTCAGAGTTTGTCGATAAACTGCTTGCGTTATAATAGCTCTCGGTTGGCGATTTTAACTGCCGATGATTAACATCAAACACAACTTACTTCCTCGTGAGTTGTGTTTTTGTTTTATCACAAGAGAAGTGTTCGCTTCTTCACATGGTTTGCGAGCCTTCTTTAAATACTTCTGTTGGTGACTCAGCCCACAACTTGCAAACTTGCTGTGTGGGTATTTCAATTCCTAGAAGGGTAAATTAGAAAATCATGAGACGCTTGAATCAGTGTCAGTTGAATCACAAGGAAGTTGAATGCACCACTTTAATATCCGCGCGCTGGAATACCTTAATGCTTTATCGAAATACGGGTCATTGCGTAAGGCGTCTAAGATGATGAACGTTGATCCTGCGGCAATGAGTCGGATGCTGACACAGTTAGAAGCGCAAGCGGAAATGAAAGTATGGGAGCGCAACAACCGCCAATCACTGTTAACTGAAGCGGGTAATGAACTGCTGAATTACTACCGTTCCATTGTTCGTGGAGAGGCTGCAGTGCTTGCTCGACTAACCAAGCTTAAAAATCTCAAAGGAGGCAATGTCAGCATTGCCATCGGTGAAGGATTTATTACCAACTTGGTGTCAAAGCCGATGCAAACTTTCATGGCTCGATACCCTGATATCAACTTATCAATTGAGATTGCTGGGGCATTGGACGCTGTCAAGATGTTGGAAGATCAACAGATCGATTTCGCGATTACTTATGCTTCTGCACCGCACCCTAAACTGCACTCTCACGTTGAACGCAGCCATCCGCTCGAATTGATTGCTCCGAAAGGGCACTTCCTTACGATGAAAGAATCGCCTGTGGTAATGCAAGATATTCAAGACGCTTCTCTCGCCTTAATCGATAATTCGACCGGCATGGGGAGGTTGGTAAAGCAGGCCGAACAAATTTCCCATCTTACCTTGCAGCCCAAGCTTCAAACTAACTCGGTCACTGCACTGACTAACTTTGTTTCAGCAGGGCTGGGCGTAACCTTTATGCCCAAACTCACCGTGATCGATGAGATAAAGTCAGGGCAGATCGAAGTGGTTGCGACCGAGTTGGAGATGCTATCGAAGGCGACGGTTAAGGTTCAATCTTTGAAAGGTCGCGCACTTACGTTACAGGCCGAAACCTTGTTAGATTTCTTACTCGAGAACGCCACTTTCTTGAGTCATGACGCTTACAATATCTAGGCATAGTAGATTCATGTAACGATCCCTCCTAAGCTCCTAAGCTCCCAAGC
>NZ_JACJFF010000173.1:0-6886 GCF_014164465.1 Vibrio sp. SG41-7
TGGGAGAAATCATGGCGAATGTCAAAGCTATAAACAAAGTCATAGGACTAGGTATGCCTGTTAGAAGCTAACGGCTAGTCATATATGGCTTCGTTGATCTTCAAGCTGATTTGATCAACAACGCCGGTAAGCGGCAGTGCATTTCTATCGATTAAAGTTACCTAATATTGAGCCTCATAGTTTTATGAGGCTCTTCTTATTGTTATATCACTCTACTTCCGCTTCTTCTGGCTCGACTTCTTCCTGTAGCTCTAATAAGTTAATAGCTATCGTGACAAAGTCGCTGTCTGTAATAATGCCTACTAGTTCGTGGTTTTCTACGACAGGTAAACAGCCCACTTTGTGCTTCTGCATATAGATAGCTGACTCTTTTAAACCCGCACGCGGCTCTACTGACATAACACTTTTGTGCATGATGTCGTTGAGGGGAGTGGCAAGAGTAAAAGATTGAGCTTGTGGGATGTTTTGTAGGCTGGATTCTTGAGCGGCTAGAACGTCTCGCTGTGTGACGACGCCAAGTAGTTGCCTGTCGGAATCAACGACCGGAATATGGCGGATATCAAGCGCTTCCATCATGTGCTTAGCATCGGCCAGTGAGTGTGAGCGCAATAGGGTATGAGGGTTGCGAGTCATCATATCTTCAACCTTGATCATACGAACCTCCTTCTTTTTTATTTGTTGCTATTACTATAGTTTTTTATCCAAAAAATAACTGAGATCTGACGCATTCTTGGGTGAGTTTTATGCAACTAATTCTTTAGTTTGAGGTGGTGAATCAGTAGCATTATTTTACGCCTCTTTACAATAATCCAGTGCTGTAAACCTTGCTATTGCGGCTCGTGTGCCTATACTAGCCCACTGCGAAATTTTTAGTCGTGTTTGTGATGTGTTTCTGGTAACGATTGACTTACCGTAACGATTGATCTGCAACCATGATTTATTATTCGTCAACAGCACAAATCTCATCAACTAAGACAAGACTACAAACATGCAAGTTTCAGATTTTCACTTTGACCTACCAGATGAACTCATTGCTCGCTACCCTCAAGAGGAGCGCACAGCAAGCCGCCTGCTTAAATTAGATGGCAACAGCGGTAACCTAGCTGATGGTTCGTTTAAAGACGTTTTAGACTTGGTTGAGCCAGGCGATCTTGTTGTTTTTAATAACACTCGCGTGATTCCTGCTCGTGTATTCGGTCGCAAGGCCTCAGGCGGTAAGCTTGAAGTGCTAGTCGAGCGTATGCTCGATGAGAAAAGCATTCTTGCGCATGTTCGTTGCTCTAAATCACCTAAGCCGGGCACGAAGTTGTTCCTTGGTGAGAACGATGAGTATGAAGCTGAAATGGTGGCGCGTCACGATGCGTTGTTTGAAATCCATTTCACTTCCGATCAAAGCGTTCTAGAAATTCTTAACAGTGTTGGTCACATGCCACTGCCTCCTTACATCGATCGTCCTGATGAAGATGCAGATAAAGAGCGCTACCAGACTGTTTATAATGAAAAGCCGGGTGCGGTTGCAGCGCCAACAGCAGGCCTTCACTTTGATGACAAGCTAATGGCTGGCATGAAAGAAAAAGGTGTCGAGTTTGCTTACGTGACGCTTCACGTTGGTGCTGGCACGTTCCAGCCGGTAAAAGTAGATAATATCAACGATCACCACATGCACGCAGAGTACGTTGAAGTACCGCAAGAAGTGGTTGATGCCGTTGCAGCAGCAAAAGCTCGCGGCGGACGTATTATCGCTGTCGGTACAACCTCTGTGCGTTCACTAGAAAGTGCGGCTCAAGATGCATTGAAAAATGGCACTGAGTTAGTTCCTTTCTTTGGTGACACAGAAATCTTCATCTTCCCTGGTTATGAATACCAGTTGGTGGATTGCTTGATTACCAATTTCCACTTACCAGAATCAACATTGATCATGTTGGTGAGTGCATTTGCTGGTTATGACAATGTGATGGGCGCATACGATCACGCAGTGAAGAGCGAATACCGTTTCTTCAGCTACGGTGATGCGATGTTCATCAATAAGAAAACGAGCTAATTTTAGCTGGTTATAAACGATATAAGCAGAATTTACGGGTGCTAGCAGTAAGCTAGGAGTCGGGCAGGGTGTCTGTCTAATCTCTCGCAAGGAATACGCGACCGCTCCTCATAGAACTCGCTAGATTGAACTTATGTTTAGCTTAAGGTTCTGAATTATCAGTCAGATTGTTTCTCTGGCATATTGGAGGCTTCGTGAAATTAAAATACGAACTTAAAAAAACAAACAGCGGCGCACGTCGTGGTCAACTTCAGTTTGAACGTGGCAGCGTTGAAACACCAGCATTCATGCCTGTAGGTACTTACGGTACGGTTAAAGGCATGACACCTGAAGAAGTGAAAGACACAGGTGCTGAAATCTTGCTAGGTAATACGTTCCACCTATGGTTACGCCCTGGTCAAGAAATCATGAAGCTGCACGGTGACTTGCACGATTTCATGAACTGGAAAGGACCTATCCTGACTGATTCAGGCGGTTTCCAAGTATTCAGCCTAGGTGCGACGCGTAAAATCACTGAAGAGGGTGTTCACTTCCGTAACCCTGTAAACGGTGACAAGATCTTCATGGACGCTGAAAAGTCGATGGAAATCCAAAAGGATCTAGGCTCAGACATCGTAATGATCTTTGACGAATGTACGCCTTATCCTGCAACGCATAAAGAAGCTAAAGACTCGATGGAGATGTCTCTTCGTTGGGCTCAGCGTTCACGCAATCACTTTGACAAGCAAGAAAACCCGAACTCACTATTCGGTATCGTTCAAGGTGGCGTATACGAAGACCTTCGTGATGTATCCGTTAAAGGCCTGACAGAAATTGGTTTTGATGGTTACGCTGTTGGCGGCCTAGCAGTAGGCGAACCAAAAGAAGACATGCACCGTATTCTTGAGCACACATGTCCTCAACTGCCGGAAGATAAGCCACGTTACCTAATGGGCGTAGGCAAACCTGAAGACTTGGTTGAAGGTGTTCGTCGCGGTATCGACATGTTTGACTGTGTAATGCCAACGCGAAATGCACGTAATGGCCACCTGTTTGTCACTGAAGGTGTGATCAAGATCCGTAATGCGAAGCATAAAACCGATACAACACCACTAGATTCAGATTGTGACTGTTACACTTGTAAGAACTACAGCAAGTCGTACTTGCATCATTTGGATCGTTGTAACGAAATCCTAGGTGCTCGACTGAACACGATTCATAACCTGCGTTTCTACCAACGAATTATGTCAGACATTCGTCAATCTATTGATGAAGACCGTTTTGAAGAGTTCGTTGCTGAGTTCTACGCAAGAATGGGGCGTGAAGTGCCACCGTTAGGTAAAGAATCTTAGTATTTCTTTTTTGCGAGCCCCATCTCTCTTCCGAGAGTTGGGGCTTGAAAATAAAGGGATACAACCCAATTAGACAAACAATTACCAAAATATAATAGAGGATGTTTTTAATGTTTATTTCTCAAGCTCACGCAGCAGTAGAAGGTGCACCAGCAGGCGGCGGTTTCGAAATGCTTATCATGCTAGGTATGTTCGCTGTGATCTTCTACTTCATGATCTACCGTCCACAAGCTAAGCGCGTAAAAGAGCATAAGAGCCTTATGTCTTCTATGGGCAAAGGCGATGAAGTTCTAACAAGCGGCGGTCTAATCGGTAAGATTACTAAGATTGCAGAAGACAGCGACTACGTTGCTATCGAACTGAACGCAAACAACGAAGTCGTTATCAAGAAAGACTTCGTTACAGCAGTGCTACCAAAAGGTACTCTGAAATCACTATAAACAGCTAGAGGATCCTCGCTGTGCTAAACCGTTATCCGTTATGGAAGTATTTGATGGTGGTGTTTGCCATCGCTATCGCCGCGTTGTACGCACTTCCGAATATATACGGTGAAGATCCGGCAGTTCAAGTTACAGGGGCGCGTGGCGCCTCTGTAGATCTGTCTACGCTGGATGCTGTCACCAATGCTCTGGAAGCAGAGAACCTTTCTACTAAATCCGTTGCTCTAGAAAACGGTTCCATTCTTGTTCGCTTTAACGATACAGATACGCAAATTAGTGCCCGTGATATCATCACAGAAGCACTAGGTGATGATGTTATCGTTGCTTTAAACCTTGCGGCTTCAACTCCTGATTGGCTTGAATCTATTGGTGCTGCACCAATGAAACTGGGTCTTGATCTACGTGGTGGTGTTCACTTCTTAATGGAAGTGGATATGGATGCTGCGATGCAAAAGCTAGTTGGCCAACAAGAAGAAGCCTTCCGTAGTGAACTTCGTGAAGAAAAAATTCGTTACCGTGCTATTCGCCCATCGGGTAAAGATGCAGTTGAAGTGATTCTACGTAACGAAGAGCAGCTTGCTGAAGCGAAATCGCTACTGCAATCTAAGCACCAAGATATGACGTTCGTAGATTCAGAATCTAATGGTCGTTTCTCTTTGGTTGCTCGTTTTACAGATGCTCGTCTTCAAGAAATCCGTAACTACGCAGTAGAGCAAAACATTACCATTCTACGTAACCGTGTTAACGAACTTGGTGTTGCTGAGCCTTTGGTTCAACGTCAAGGTGCTAGCCGTATCGTAGTGGAATTGCCTGGTGTTCAAGACACGGCGCGCGCTAAAGAAATTCTTGGTGCAACGGCGACACTTGAGTTCCGTGAAGTTGATAGTAGTGCTGACTTAGCCGCTGCCGCTTCTGGTCGTGCCCCTGCGGGTAGCGAAATCAAGCAAGACCGTGATGGTCGCCCTGTGGTACTTAAGAAGCGCGTTATTCTAGGTGGTTCAAGTATTACTGATGCAAGCTCAAGTGTTGATGAATATGGTCGTCCACAAGTTAACATCTCGCTAGATAGCGAAGGTGGTAGCAAGATGTCTACATTCTCTCGTCAGAATATCGGTAAGCTTATGGCTACGGTATTTGCAGAGTACAAAGACAGCGGTCGTAAAACACCAGAAGGTCGAGTGATCTTAAGTAAGCACGAAGAAGTGATTAACCAAGCGACGATTCAATCTGCGCTAGGTCGTAACTTCCGTATTACGGGTATCGACTCAACGGCTGAAGCTCATAACTTGGCACTTTTACTACGTGCTGGTGCATTGATTGCGCCTATCTCGATTGTAGAAGAACGTACGATTGGTCCATCTATGGGTCAACAAAACATCGATATGGGTATCATGGCGATGGTTTGGGGTATGGCTGCAGTAATGTTGTTTACTCTGCTTTACTACCGTACTTTCGGTTTGATTGCGAACGTTGCTCTGATGGCTAACTTGGTGTTGATTATCGGTGTGATGTCGATGATCCCGGGGGCTACTATGACTCTGCCAGGTATTGCCGGTATCGTATTGACGGTTGGTATGGCGGTCGATGCCAACGTACTTATCTTTGAGCGTATACGTGAAGAACTTCGAGATGGACGCAGTCCACAACAAGCGATTCACCAAGGTTATGCAAACGCATTTAGCACCATCGCCGATGCCAATATCACCACACTACTGACAGCAATTATTCTATTTGCTGTAGGTACAGGTGCAATTAAAGGCTTCGCGGTAACGCTGTCTATCGGTATCTTAACTTCAATGTTTACAGCTATTGTCGGAACACGTTGTATCGTGAACCTGATGTATGGCGGCAAACGCGTTAAGAAACTGTCGATCTAAGGCTAGGAATTAATATGTTTCAGATTCTAAAAGCAGAAAAAATGATCGACTTTATGCGTTGGTCAAAGGTTGCCTTTTTATTCTCAATCTTGATGATTGGTACTGCCATCTTTACCTTAACAACGAAATCGTTGAATTGGGGTCTAGATTTTACCGGTGGTACGCTGATTGAAGTGGGTTTTGAGCAACCAGCAAACCTACCTGATATCCGTAGTGCACTAGAAGCGGAAGGTTTCGGTGATGCAACGGTACAGAACTTTGGTTCTGCACGTGAGGTAATGGTTCGTTTACGTCCACGTGACGGTGTTGCTGGCGAAACGCTTGGTAACCAGATCCTGTCTGCAATTAAAGATGGTACTGGTGAGCAAGTTGAGATGCGTCGTATCGAGTTCGTTGGCCCTAATGTGGGTGACGAGCTAACAGAAGCGGGTGGCCTTGCTATCCTTGTTTCTCTGATCTGTATCTTGATCTATGTGTCAGTGCGATTCGAATGGCGTTTGGCAGCAGGTGCGGTACTAGCACTGGCGCACGACGTTATCATCACACTGGGTGTGTTCTCTCTAATGCAAATTGAGGTGGATCTTACCATCGTAGCAGCCTTGCTAACGGTAGTCGGTTATTCCCTCAACGATACCATAGTAGTATTTGACCGTATTCGTGAGAACTTTCGTAAGATGCGTAAGGGTGAAGCACCTGAAGTACTGAACAGCTCAATCACACAAACATTGAGCCGTACATTGATTACTTCTGGTACAACGTTATTCGTAGTTATCGCGCTGTTCGCTCAGGGCGGTGCTATGATTCACGGCTTCGCGACTGCACTTCTATTGGGTATTACCGTTGGTACTTATTCTTCTATCTACGTTGCATCTGCACTCGCTATGAAGTTGGGTATTACGCGTGAACACCTAATGCCACCACAAGTGGATAAAGAAGGTGAAGAGTTTGACGAGATGCCTTAGGCCTTGGCTTAATACGTTTCGCTAAACCACAAAAAAACCGCTAGGCAACTCGCGGTTGTTTTACGTCTGTATTCTGTCGATAAACTCAACGTAATTTATCTGCGAAGTGCGTCTTGCTCTGCGCAACTCACCGCCATCTTGCTCTTATCTCGTATCTCGTATCACGTATCTCGTATCTCCTTTCCCGTATCTCTGATACAAAAAAGCCCCGCAATAGCCCGGCCTTGCAATTTCT
>NZ_JACJFF010000174.1:0-6847 GCF_014164465.1 Vibrio sp. SG41-7
ACAATCTCAATGGACCACCTATAAAAAAATCATTCCTGAGCTAGAAACTATTATTGACTCCGGTTCTATTTACACAGGTACTTTTGATTTCGAGAGGCTCTTGTTAACTAAGCCTGATGTTGCACTTATTGCGGCGTGGCAATATGAATCTCTTGCTGAAAAAGTTGAAATCCTTGAAACAAGTGGCATCAAAGTAGTCGTTGTGGATTTCAATGCTCAAACGCTTGAAAAACACGTCACTAGCGCACGTGTTATTGGTAAAGTCATGGGCACAGAAAAGCGGGCAGAAACGATTGCAACTGAATACGCAAATGCAGTAAACACGGTAAAACAACGTGTTACTAAACACTTGGAAAACCACGAAACACGCCGTGTGTATGTTGAAGCAGGCACAGGTGGACCAAACGAATACGGTAAATCTTACTCGACCACAATGTGGGGCAACCTTTTGACCATGGCGGGTGCCGACAACATTGCCAATGGTATGTTTAAAGGCTCTGCCCACCTAACTCCCGAATATGTGTTAAGCCAAGACCCAGAGGTCATATTTATATCAGGTGCCCACTGGGCGAAGCATAGCGACAGCGCACTCCTTGGCTTCGACAGCACCATGGAAGAAGTGCAGACTAGATACCGCCCATACCTAAGCCGCGCTGGTTGGAAACAACTGACTGCTGTTCAAAATGGTGACGTTTATGGCGTCTACCATTCAGGAACTCGTACTATTTACGACCACATCTTCTTGTTGTATCTAGCGAAATCGATTTACCCGGAAGCATTTAAAGACATTGATCCTAAGAAATTGCACCAAATTTTTTTTAAGAACTACATGCCGCAAGAGCTCAGAGGGACTTTCATGATTCAGGTGGGATCAAGCCATGAATGAAAGCATTAGAATGTCGCCTGACCTTAATTCCAGCCGCGGGATTTATCAACGATTGCAGAAGCAGCGGCTCAAGATTGTGTTGGCAACCTTTCTGGCGATGAGCCTTTCCGCATTATTCGATATCGGTACTGGCTCATCGTCGCTAAGTATTGAACAAGTTCTTAAGGCACTCCTAGGTGGCCCCTCTGGTGATAGCTTATCATCACTCATTATCTGGCAACTTCGATTACCCGCCACTCTCACCTGTATAATGGTTGGTGCCTCACTCGGGTTAGCCGGCGGTTTGATGCAAACCCTGTTAGCCAACCCACTAGCAAGCCCCTATACCCTTGGCATCTCTGCCGCTGCTGGGTTCGGTGCAGCCATAGCTTTCTTAAGCGGTTTTTCGGTCTTTGGTTTGCATTGGTTAGGCGTGCCGTTCGCGGCATTTTTAACGTCTGGATTCGCGAGTCTGGCGATCTACATAATTGGTCGGAACCGAAATATGGACGCCAAAGTACTCATTTTAGCCGGTATAGTCGTTCTGTTCTTTTTCCAGGCTCTACAGTCATTAATTCAATATTTGGCGTCACCAGAAGTCCTTCAACAAATTGTTTTTTGGCTGTTTGGCAGTCTGCAGAAAGCGAGTTGGTTATCCTTCTTTGTTTCAGGAACCGTTTTCATGTTCGGTTTGTTCTTCGCGTTGTCTCAGGTTTGGGCACTCACTGCCCTCACTTCTGGCGAAGAGCGCGCACTCGCCTTGGGGATCAAGACCAGCAAATTAAGGTTACAGATGTTTCTGCTTTGTTCATTGTTGACAGCAGGAGCGGTGTCATTTGTCGGAACCATTGGTTTCATTGGCCTGGTAGCTCCTCATCTAGCAAGAATATTAGTCGGCGAAGATCAGCGTTTCTACTTACCTTTGGCCGCAATAATGGGAGCGTTACTTTTATGTACCTCGTCCCTTATTGCTAAAGTGATTGTCCCAGGCGCTATCATTCCAATTGGTATTGTCACCTCCTTGGTAGGCGTCCCGATTCTTCTTTATTTTCTAATGAGCCGGAGGTTTATCTGATGAAGTCGCTTTCAATAGAAAATCTTTCCGTAACGGTTGGGGAAAAGCTCGTTTTAAAGAAGGTAGAAGCGCATTTTTGTGGCGGAGAATTTTCCGCCATTCTAGGTCCAAATGGCGCAGGAAAGACGACATTACTCAAGGCTGTCACGGGCATCCTCCCTTCTGTTGGGAAAATTACTTCAAGTGAAGGAAATGGACAAAGGTTACCCCCCAAATCCTTCTCATACCTGTGTCAACTCAACAAATCGGCCTGTCAATTAACTGTTCTTGAGTTTGTGTTGCTTGGCTTGGTGCATCAGCTGAGTTGGAACATCACATTTGAACAAGAACAAAAAGCAGAAGCCATCCTTATTTATTTAGGTCTGATAAATATCGCCCCAAGACAGTTTTCTCAGCTCAGTGGCGGTCAGCAACAACTGGTTTCATTGGCACAAGCTCTGGTCGCTGAACCCGATATTTTACTTTTAGATGAACCAACAAGTGCCCTAGATCTCAAGCACCAAGTTCAGATTTTAGACCTTGTTCGTCAATATACCCGAGCGAAAAACATCATCACCATTGCTGTACTGCACGATATCTCTCTTGCCGCTCGTTACTGCGACCGTCTTCTTTTACTGAGTGACGGCATCATTCAACACCACGGTAGACCAGAAGACGTGCTCGACTCTGAAAGGCTTAGCCAAATATATCAGGTTCATGTGGACGTAGGTTGTTGCGTACATGGGCATACCCACGTCACCCCAGTTCGTATTATTGAAACTGATTAAGCACAATGGGAACTTATTATGACAATGACTAACAAGCACTATCAATTATTAATTGCTGTCTATACGTTTGAATCTCAAATTCAAGCTTTGACGCATTACAGTCTAGAAAATTGTAATTGTTTTACCCTTTTACAGGAAAAATTGGATGAGTTATCTTCTTGGATTTTGCAGGAAAACCCTCAGGCCATTAGCAAAGAGTTGGGGGATACCCCTGAGCATGATCGTCTAATTAAGCAACTTCGTGAAACGACCGTAAAAGCCCTGTGTATGTTGGAAAAGCATCAATCTCAATGTGCCAAAGAACACCCACTTAACCTCAGTGAATATTTATACCAACTTTCTGAAAACACAAAGATTGAACTCAAGAGCGCAGAGATAAAAAGCAACTCAAGAGTGCTGTTTATCGGCTCTGGTTCATATCCGATTTCTGCGGTCACTATCTCTCAGTTTACGGGTGCTGCAGTTCATGGCATCGATATTGATGAGCAGGCAGTGACGATGGCGAACCAGCTAGACTTCTCCCACTTGTCTACTACTTTTAGCTGCAAAGATCTCATTACAGAATTTGTCGCTTTCCGACCGACCCATATCATAATCGCCTCTTTAGTCGAGCATAAATGGGAAGTACTTAAGCAACTTAAACCTCACCTACACCGTTCTCACCGGATCTTGGTCAGGTTTGGCAACGGTTTGAGATCCGCCTTTAATTACCCTTTCAACCCTCACCTAATAGACGGATGGGACACCAAACTACTCCTCAATGATTCCGCGATCTATGAAACTGTCTTGATGGAGCGAACAAAGTGACTATTTCATTAGGAAAAGTGTTGATCGTAGGCACAGGCCCCGCCGCATTTCAGACAGCAAAGATCATAAAAAACCAGTGCGAACAACTAGGGTTAGTAAACCGCTCATCCGAGCGTTGGCGACCCATGTTCGAAAGTTTACACAACGAAAGTGTTGCGCATGTTCTTGCTGCAAAACCCTCTTTGGAACTACTGGCCGGACAAGTAACATTTAATGCGGTTTTTGAAGATTTACGAGCAATAGACGGACAATGGGAAACGTTGGTTCTGGCCACGCCATCTCATGCGTATTCTGATGTTCTGTTGGCTTTACCCAAATCTTATTTGAGTGCCGTCAAAACCGTGGTTCTCATTTCATCCTTATTTGGTGGCCACCAGCTTGTGAAGGGATTTTTTGCAGAGCTGAATTTAACCCCCAATGTACTGGTGTTTTCCAATTACTTTGCGGCCACTAAATTCACCACAGGCCAAGCTGGGGTTCATGTCATGACCAAAGCCGTAAAAAAACGGATTTATGCTTACTCCAGTCAAACTAAATGTGCTGTCCTGAGTCTGCTGACTCAAACTTTAGCGGAGGTCGGTGTTGATGTTGTTGAGTTGGAAAATGGATTCAGCGTCGAGGGAAGAAACATTACCTCTTTCGTTCATCCCGCATTTTTCCTTACACCTTTCTCGCTCAATCACATATTGAGTGACACGAGAGAAGTGAAATACATGTACAAACTTTTCCCTGAGGGGCCGATTACTACCGAAACCATTCACACCTTGGTTGAGCTATGGCGTGATATATCAAGATTAATAATTCACTTTCAGGGAACCCCATTCAACTTGTTACAATTCCTCAATGATGACAACTACCCTGTGCAGCCGGAAACGATCCGTCGTAGTCAAATTGAAGAGTTCATGTCACTCACACCGATAGAGCAGGAATATTTGGTTTACGTACGATACAGCGCGATCCTGATAGACCCTTTTTCTAAGCCAGATGCAAATGGATACTACTTCAACTTCTCTGCTGTGCCCTATGCCAAAGGCAAGGTGAATGAAGGCAAGTTGTTTTTACCTCGGATCCCCAAAGAAGATTTACAGACTCTTTACTGGCTTAAAGTATTAGGCAGAGAGTATGGAATTACCTTACCGAGCATCAACCGTGTGCTAAGCACCTTCGAATCTTGGTTAAGTCGGTCTCAACTCCCTAACCTTTTGATTAAAGAATGTCACACTCAAGCGCTCAAGTACCTCATTTGGGTACGTCGGGCAAACGATCTTTAGAGAGAGCCATAATGAACAACGGTGTGGCGTTAACTATATTTTCTGCTTTTATTTTTAGTGTCATGAACGCACTTATTAAAGCGGCCAGCTTGACGATTCCAAGTTCTGAAATTGTCTTTTTTCGAAGCCTAATAGGAACCGTTCTGATTTTATGTTTAATGTGGCAAGCGAATATAAGGTTTTCCAAAACGGGGATCCCATTGCTTGTACTTCGCGGTCTGTTCGGAGCCTTTTATCTGCTTGCTTTCGTGTACGCCATTGCCCATATACCTCTAACGGATGCCGTCATTTTGGCTTACCTATCCCCGTTCTTCGTTATATTGCTTTCCAGCCTGGTCCTGGGCGAAACACTCCCTAGAAAAGCGGCGTTGCTTTTGCCTCTAGTTTTAATCGGAGTGGCCATAATTGTTAATCCATTTAACTACGACACGTTTAACCTTTATGCACTTGCGGGGGTGGCGAGTGCCTTTTTTGCAGCGGCTGCCTCTATCACCATTCGCCACCTAAGCAAAAAGCACCATATTTACGAGATTGTCTTCTACTTTCTTTTCACTGCTATGCTGATATCCAGTTACTGGATGAAAGATGAATTTGTAGTCCCACAGGGCATTACTTGGATTTATCTGATTGCCATTGGTATTGTCTCACTGATTGGGCAAGTTTTCCTGACAAAGGCATTCAGTCATGAAAACGCTGCAGTGGTAGCAGTCACCCGCTATATTGGTCTGGTCTTCAATTTACTTTGGGGGGTGATTTTTTGGCATGAAATTCCAGGCTGGATGACGACATTAGGCAGTCTCACTATTATAGCCGCCTGTATCTCCCTTTCTTTAAAGAAACAATAGAGCACTTAACTGATCAGAATCTTGTATATAAAAGTAAAGACAGCTAACGGATTCAAGCACCACCTCAATATGGGAAGTAGTAAACTGGTGCTCTAACATCATGTGCTCAAAAACTTGAAAATAAGCCCCAACGACCGCCCACTGTCCTTTCCCGAAACCCCTCGATAAGAATTTACCATCTAAATTATAGAGTTCAACGGTTGCAATAAGCTTATCTTCCGTTGTATGCAGGGAAGACAGAATGTGATTTAAAGACAGGTCATTTGAACCGTTAATCCCTGACGCTTTTAACTCCTTCTTCCGCATGCCTCTCAAGATATGAATGCAGGAGAACCGCTTGTGTTTATGTAAGATGCTAAATGTACACGTAAAGTTGAAAAATCCTATCTAATTTATAGATATTGAATAGGAATCCTTGTTCGACTTTTTACGCAGTTCTAGAGGTACATTTGAATTGATTGCTTAAAATTGTCTGCCAATAGGTCAGCAAGGTAGTTTCAACCTCACTCCCTAAATCTCGATTTAAAATTTGCGCCCCAAGAAAACCTTTGGTCCTTGATGTATCTTTTACACCTGTCACATACAAGTGTTCAAGAAACTCTTTCCCGTGCTCTTTAGGGCAAATGTCTTTCCACTCCCTGACTATCATAAATCCTCCGTTTATACCGCGTTATACTTGTTCTACAACAGTTTCTCTCCCCCTAAAAAAATGCGATGTTGTATTCCAGAGCACACACGCAGTTCCAGATTCACACTAAATTATTAACTAATTTAGATTCATTTTATTTGTAACTATTGTAATTTTAGCCACCCATACAAATGCGAATGATAAGAATTATCATGAATTGTTTAAAGAAAATAATAGTTTCCTCATTTTTCCTCTCACCAATACATTGTTATTCTACAGAAATTATAGGGGAAGCTTTTCAATCGAATGACTCTTACGAAAATAAGATTAGAGATAAAAAATCGTTAGAGTTAGAAGCCCCTGACTGTACTGGCAACTCCTCTTGGATTGATTACCCTTCCTTACCTCAAGAGCCTACAGAAACGAGTAAATCCGATATTAATTGCAGTTTTATGCAGTTTGCATGGCAATCTTTTGCTTATTATACCAGTGACAAGACACCGGATTTATTCTTGAATATGATGCCGAAAGACAGAATATTTAAAGAGATACCCGATAGTTGGGACAATAAAGGTGATCAAGGATTAGT
>NZ_JACJFF010000175.1:0-6776 GCF_014164465.1 Vibrio sp. SG41-7
ACGAGTCGTATCGTGTTGGTTAATCAGCGTGATTTTTTGTTCATTGGATAGTGTTATTTTCATGTCACCTAGCATGATCCTCATTTTGGCTAAAATCAAGCACCTTCAATGATCACGGGTATATCGATCAGCAACCCAGCTTGTTCGAACCTACGCCCAGTATGGGGGAAAATGAACAATTGCCATTTCCACAGCTGTTAGCTAACGTAGGGTTAGAGGCGACACCCGTTGATATTTTGGCACAGAGAACCCATATACCTGTGCATGAGGTCATGATGCAGCTTTTAGAGCTTGAGCTCTCAGGGCATGTTGTTGCAGTTTCCGGTGGCTATATTCGAAAGGGGAGAGGCTAAGCTATGATGATGGACATACTGATGTACTTGTTTGAAACCTACATCCATAGCGATTCTGAATTGCAGGTGGATCAAGATGAGCTTGAAGATGAGCTTCTTCGAGCAGGGTTTCACCAAGATGATATTTATAAGGCCCTCCATTGGTTAGAAGATCTTGCGGCATTGCAAGATACTGAGAATCAAGCGGCAATTACTATGTGTTCCAATACCTCGATGCGTATTTATACCAGTCGAGAGATTTCACGTATTAATATGGAGTGCCGAGGTTTCTTATTGTTCCTTGAACAGATCAACGTACTCACGACAGAGATTCGTGAAATGGTGATTGATCGTGTGATGGGGCTTGAGACGAGCGAATTTGAATTGGATGATCTGAAATGGATTATCTTAATGGTGCTATTTAATGTGCCGGGTAATGAAAGTGCTTACACGCAAATGGAAGAGCTGTTGTACACCAAAGAGCAAGGTATCTTGCATTAATACAGGCTTGTCATGAGTAGTAAGATTGATAATCAGCTTTTTTCAGCACATGAACATGCATTAGAGCATGAACCATGTCCACAGTGTAGTGGAGAGCTTCAGCTTCGCCATGGTAAGCATGGCCCATTTTTAGGCTGTAAGCAGTATCCTAGCTGTGATTACATCAAGCCTCTGCATCAAAATGATGGCCACGTAGTGAAAGAGCTAGGTGTACCGTGTCCTAAATGCCAAAACGAATTGGTATTAAGGCAAGGTCGCTTTGGTATGTTCATTGGTTGTAGTAGCTACCCAACGTGTAATCACATCGAATCTTTGGACCAACCAAAAGAACAACCTGAAGAGCAGCCACTTGTTGCCTGCCCTGAGTGTGGCAGAGGCCATTTGGTTGAGCGTAAATCTCGCTATGGCAAAACCTTCTATGCGTGCGATAACTACCCTAAGTGCAAGTTCGCCGTTAATCAGCCACCTGTTATAGGTCGTTGTGAAGAGTGTCAGTTCCCGCTGTTGCTGGAGAAGAAAACGGCCAGTGGCACTAAGAAGCAATGTGCTGATCGCAAGTGTCATCACATTCAATCTCAATAACTTGATGTTATAGACAAAAAAACGGCGCTCAATGAGCGCCGTTTCTATATCCAATAAACGTTCTATATTCATCAAGCAATGTAGACTTACTTCATCTGCTCAGCAAATTCATGCACAGCAGGGTAGGCTTGCTTATCGAGAATGTCTGCCAGTGAGCATAACGCTCTTTGCAGCTCTGCGTTGTAGTCAGCGCTCACGTTAATGTGGCCCATCTTACGACCTGCACGCTTCTCTTTACCATACCAATGAACATGACAGCCACCTTGAGCCAGAATAGCCTCAGGTAGGGTATCTTCACCAAGAATGTTGATCATTGCGGTTGGGCGAATCAGTTTAGTACTGCCTAGTGGCATACCGCACACAGCACGTAGGTGGTTCTCAAACTGACAAGTTTCAGCGCCTTGCTGTGTCCAGTGGCCAGAGTTATGAACACGTGGTGCAATTTCGTTAACCAGCAGTGAACCTTTAACATCAAAGAACTCTAACGCTAGCACGCCAACGTAATCCAAACGTTCTGCAACAGCGGTGAACATGGTTTTCGCTTGCTCTTGCAGTTCAATGTCATCAATCGCTGTCGATAAGCTCAACACGCCGTCGGTGTGAACATTTTCAGCCAGTGGGTACACTTGAATCTCGCCATTAGCGCCACGAGCACCAACCAGTGATACTTCGCGATCAAACGGAACGAACTCTTCAGCCACAATGGCTTGGTTGTCTGTTGCGGCGATGCACTCGGCCATTTCTGCCCAAGTCGCGTCAACATTGTCTAATGTTTTTAAGCGCCATTGACCTTTGCCATCGTAGCCGCCAAGTGTGCTCTTCAATACCATTGGTAAGCCAACGTGAGCGATCGCAGCGTCAAAGTCTTCGCGAGAGTTAATCTCGTAGTACTTAGCATTTTTCACGCTTGCTTCGTCTAACAGGGCTTTTTCAAGGCGACGATCACCGCCGGCTTTGATTGCTTCTGTTGTAGGTAAGAACTTACCGCTGCGCTCACATACCTCAAGTACATCGTGAGGGATATGTTCGAACTCAGCAGTAATGACGTCCGCGCGCTCAATCGCATTTTCTAAGCCGTTGCCTAGAATCGCTTGCGTTAATGGGTGAACAATATTTTTGCTGCCAACATCAAAAGCAGAAATTTCAATATTCAGCGGCGCCCCAGCTAGGGACATCATGCGAGCAAGTTGGCCCGCGCCTAACACAAGAACATGCATGGGAATTAGTCCTCAGCAGGGTTTGGATTAGCCAGAACCGTTTCTGTTTGCTCAGAGCGGAACGCTTCTACTTTCGCCATTACTTCTTCATTGTGTGTACCAATGATTTGAGCGGCTAGGATACCAGCGTTAGCAGCACCAGCTTCACCGATAGCCAAAGTACCTACCGCAATGCCTTTTGGCATCTGTACGATAGAAAGCAGAGAATCCATGCCCTTCAGTGCTTTAGACTGAACAGGAACACCTAAAACAGGTACGCTTGTGAAAGCTGCAGCCATGCCCGGAAGATGCGCTGCACCGCCAGCACCAGCAATAATCACTTTAATACCGCGCTCTTTCGCACTGGTTGCGTAGTCTGCAAGCAACTGAGGTGTGCGGTGAGCAGAAACCACTTTTGTTTCGTACGCCACGCCAAACTGATCCAACATTTCTGCAGCTAGCTTCATTGTTGGCCAATCAGATTTAGAACCCATGATAATACCGACAGTCATCTCAAACTCCTTCAGGTACGATTTAATTAGTGATTAGATATTTTGCGCGCATTATACGGGTAAAATTGCTTAAGGAAAACGTTTGCGTCGGTCTAGGTTGTTAATTGATACATTTTATAAACAAATAGCTTTAGTCACAGTGAATGATAATTTGTACACTTAGCGAGTTCGATAACAGAATTAATGAGGCAACCCTTGGATAACTTTCAACATACTTTGCAGGCATTACAACAAGGTGAAGTCATTGCTTACCCGACTGAAGGCGTTTTTGGGGTCGGTTGTGATCCCGATAATCCACAAGCCATTAAGAAATTGCTCGATTTAAAACAGCGGCCGATGGAGAAAGGGTTGATCCTAATTGCTGCGAGTTACGAGCAGTTGCTGCCCTATATTGATGAAAGCCAGTTGACGGAAGCGCAGTTAGCGACCGTAAAAGCAACATGGCCGGGACCAGTGACTTGGATAATGCCAACCAGCAGTAAAGTAACGGACTGGGTCAGCGGCCAGTTTGATTCCATCGCGGTACGAGTGACTGATCACCCTTTGGTTCAAAGAATGTGTAATGAATTCGGCAAGCCGTTAACCTCTACCAGTGCCAACCTGACTGGCGAGCCGCCTTGTATGACGACTGAAGAAGTTCAACAGCAACTAGGTCAACACTTAGTCGCGATTCTAGAAGGTCAAACGGGTGGTCGTGAGAAGCCAAGCGAAATTAGAGATGCAAAAACGTCGAAAATATTAAGACAGGGTTAAACTCTGCAAAGGAAGAAAGATGTCAGCAATTGATAAAGAAGCAGTAAAACAGTTTTTACTGAGCCTACAAGATTCGATTTGCCAGCAGCTTGAGCAAGCTGATGGTACTGCACTGTTTGAAGAAGATGCATGGGAGCGTGAACCTGGCGAACGCCTTGGTGGCGGTGGTCGAACTCGCGTGATGACCAATGGTGCGGTATTCGAGCAAGGTGGGGTTAATTTCTCTCACGTAGCGGGTAAGGCGATGCCTGCCTCAGCCACAGCTCACCGCCCTGAATTAGCCGGACGTAAGTTTGAGGCTATGGGGGTTTCATTAGTTATCCACCCTAAAAACCCATATATCCCAACCTCACACGCGAACGTTCGATTCTTCATTGCGGAAAAAGAAGGGGAAGACCCAATTTGGTGGTTTGGTGGTGGTTTTGACTTAACGCCATTTTATCCTTTCGATGAAGACTGCCAATCTTGGCATCAAACCGCTAAAGACCTGTGTGCGCCGTTTGGTGATGACGTTTATCAAGAACACAAGGAATGGTGTGATAAGTACTTCTATCTGCCTCACCGTGATGAAACACGTGGTGTTGGTGGTCTGTTCTTTGATGACTTAAATGAGTGGGGTTTCGATAAGAGCTTTGCTTATATGCAGGCTGTCGGTGAAGGCTTTGCAGCCGCCTATCTACCCATTGTAGAACGACGAAAAGAGACGTCTTACGGTGAGCGCGAGCGTGACTTCCAACTTTATCGTCGTGGTCGCTATGTTGAATTTAACCTAGTTTACGACCGTGGTACCTTATTTGGTCTGCAAAGCGGTGGGCGCACAGAGTCTATATTGATGTCTATGCCGCCGTTGGCTCGTTGGGAATATCGCTACGAACCACAAGCGGGTTCACCAGAAGCTTTGCTTTACAGCGACTACCTAAAGCCTCGAGTTTGGTAGTTCTTCCTTCCTTATAGGGATAGTGATAGGGTCATCTATATAGATGACCCTTTTTTATTATTTCTGTTAGGTAAGGATATGACACAGCAAGTAGATCGTTATGCCGTTTTCGGTAATCCTATTGGACAAAGCAAATCGCCATTCATTCACACATTATTTGCTCGCCAAACCAGCCAACAACTTACCTATACAGCACTCCAGCCAGAGCAAGGTGAATTCATCACTGCTGCTCAAGCTTTTTTTAGTGAAGGTGGTAGAGGGTGTAATGTCACAGCGCCATTTAAAGAAGATGCTTATCAGTTCGCTAATCGCCTGACTGAAAGAGCTGAACTAGCAGGTGCTGTAAACACACTTAAGAAGCTCGATGATGGAGAGATCATTGGTGATAACACCGATGGTGAGGGTTTAGTTCAAGATCTTCTTCAACATCAAGTAGTCCTAGAAGGGGCTCGCGTTCTTCTACTTGGTGCTGGTGGTGCTGCTCGAGGAGTGATTCAACCTCTACTCGACCAAAAGCCACAACAGTTGGTCGTCGCTAATCGAACCAGTTCAAAGGCTGAACTTCTGGCCGAGATGTTTTCTTTACATGGAAACATCAAAGGAATGGGGTTAAGCGATGTTAATGAAGGCTTTGATGTCATTATTAACTCTACTTCGTCTGGTCTAAGCGGGCAGCTTCCTGAAGTGTCTGATGCTATTTTCAATTCTAATAGCGCCGTTTATGACATGGTTTACGGATCTGGAACCACAGTATTTAATCAATGGGCATTAGATAACGGTGTTCATGCTGCTTATGATGGTTTGGGTATGCTAGTGGGGCAGGCAGCAGAGAGCTTTATGCTTTGGCGTGGCCTTCGCCCAGGAACAAAACAGATTTTAAGAGAATTACGTAGAAACTTAGAGATGTAACAAGGTAATTATAAAAAATGAATCAATCAATTCTATTTCCGGATATCCAAGATTGGGATGAAGCAAGTCAATCTATCACCTTCCCAGCACAACAGTCGGGTGCATTGATCGAATGTGTCTTATCTATTGAAGAATTATCACGATTGGCAGGTAAAGAGATAGAAGAGGGCGATCAAGCTTTAGTTATCTTTTCAGAGTTGCGTTTTGATATTGAAGAGCTAGCGGAAGAGTTAATAGAAGAAGAGGAGTATTACTCCTCTAATCGGATTCAGATCAAAGCGCTTTAAACTGGAAGCACAGAGTCTAGATAGTCGTTTTTATTCTGAACATAGTTGTCAGCTGACTTCTGTAAAAAGGCACGCTCCTTATCATTTAATGGGCGTGCTTGTTTTACCGGGCTTCCTACATATAGATAACCGCTCTCAAGTACCTTATTAGGCGTCACTAAGCTACCAGCACCAATCATCACATCTTCTTTAATAACCACGCCATCCAACACGATAGCTCCCATACCAACAAGTACACGATCTTCAATCGTGCAGCCATGCAGCATTACTTTATGTCCGATAGTGACATCATTACCTATTAATAGCGGGTAACCCTCAGGGTTTTCTGCATTCTTATGGGTGACGTGCAAAACGCTGCCGTCTTGGATATTCGTTCTATCTCCAATATGAATGTGGTTCACATCTCCTCGAGCTGCAACCAAAGGCCACACGCTAGAGTCGTCACCGATTTTGATATCCCCAACCAGTACCGAACTTGTATCTATATAGACACCTTGTCCAATCTGAGGGGATATTCCTTTATAACTGCGCATTGAACTCATAAATCCTCCTTTATATAGGCACCTTAAGCCCTTAATTAAGGGGAATACTAGTGAAAATGGGGTGCTTTGAACAAAAAACGCTCGAACAATCAAAAAAGTAAGAAAAACTTCAAAAAGGGCTTGCCAGTGTGATCGAAATCTCTATAATGCGACCTCGTTGAAACGGGAAGGCTTCGTAAGAAACCAAAACGAATCAGCAGGTCAAATTAGCCAAGCTAAGCGCTT
>NZ_JACJFF010000176.1:0-6737 GCF_014164465.1 Vibrio sp. SG41-7
ATTAGCTAACGAGAACAAGAATTGGCCGTTGAGATCGCTAAGCTAAAGAGGCAATTGGCAGAGCAAGCAGAAGAGCTAGAAATCGTAAAAAAGGCCGCCACCTACTTCGTATATGGAATCCACGGGTTTTACAAGATAAGAATGTGCAATGGATAAGATGCGGTCGTATATTCGGTTTCTCATTGAAGGAGCGACCTTCTAACCTTTGATGCATGCGCACCTACTGTCCTTGCCGCGAAAAAAGCTTTTTATAGCATTGCGAAGTAGTCAGGGTCTCAGTAGGCTGGTCTAACCATTGAACATCATTATTTGTAATCTGTTAATTTATACTGCTAGCAGGATAATGTCTTTGACTGATACTTTGTTTCATAGCGAAGCATTGCCCAAGCTGTTCTAACAGTTTTGTTTGCTAAAGCGATACAAGCTCTTTTGAAACCGACTCTATTGACTAACTTGATAAGCCACGCCTGTTTCTGGTTTGTAGGTGAGTCAGGCAGTCGATATATGTATGCCATAGCACCAAGGTAAAGCATTGAGCGAAGATCTTTAACTCCGCCAAATTTATCAATGCCCATCATCGTCACCTTACCACCTGAACTGTATTGCTTCGGTGTTAACCCGATAAACGCTGATGCTTGTCGACCGTTAGTAAATTGTGTCCCGTCACCCAAATTAGCATAAAGCATGGATGCGGTTATCTCACCAACACCTTCAAGAGCCATGAGCCTTTTACAGGGTTCTATTTGGCGAGTTGTCGCATTCATGGATTTCTGAAGATGGTTTAACTCTTCTTTCAGGTTAAGGTATTGTTGCCAGAGCATTGATAAAGTAGCAATTAAACTTGCAGGTAGAACATCCCTTTCATCAAGCGCTGAAGTCACTAATGCAGCTAGCCCTTTAGTGCCTTTAGCCCTAACGATACCGTATTCGTTAATGATGCTTCGAATGTGCAGCCCCAATGACACGATAGTTTTCGAAAGAAACTGGCGATTTGCTTCAAGAGACATCAAAGTTTGTTGTTCCATCGATTTGGGTTTGCTGTATTTTATTCCTATTTGAAGTGCTGCATTAGCGATAGCAAGCGCATCATTGGCATCAGTTTTATGACCCTCAACATAGGCCTTCACTTTTTTCGGATTGATTATCCTTACTTCGTGGCCGAAGGACTCAGCGTATCTACCCCAGTAGTGACAAGTAGCGCAGCCTTCTAGAGCAACAAGGGATGGTTTGGCTTTAGCAAGGAGTTCCTTAAGCTTCTGCCTGCTTATAGCTTTGTTACTGAGCAACTCTCCCTGGCGGCTTATATTGCAAACCTGAAATACATTTTTCGCTAAATCTATGCCGATTACGTTAGTTCTTAGCATGATGACACCTCATTTTACTGTTCCTGCCGATACTTAAGTTTGGCAGAGAATGAGTGGATTCCATACATCGCGAAAAATCTAAAGTAAATTGCTATGAATTTATGCTCGAACACCTGCTGAGTTTCAGTATTTCCCATATGGCTAAGGTGTTCAGAGTTTCTTGAAGTGGGTTTTATTATTGGGTTGAGAATCGCCACAAGGCGATTCAACGTGAGACAGGGCCAACAGCTTGATACCAAAGTAAAAGAAGCCTTTGACGTTAGCAAAGAACGAGATGGCTCAAGACGTATTCAGAAAGAACTGGCAGAGAGCGGTGATAACCATAATGTTAAGACCATTGCCGCCAGTATGAAACGTGAGGATTTAGTAGCGAAAGCAGCACGCAAGTTTAAGTGTACAACAGACAGTAAACATAAAATGCTCGTTGCTCCGAACTTGCTCGCTCAAGATTTTAACGCAACGGCTCCAAATCAAAAATGGGCAGGAGACATCACCTATGTTCCCACAAGCGAAGGCTGGCTGTACTTAGCTGTCATTATTGACCTCTATTCAAGACAAGTTATTGGTTGGTCTATGAATACGAGAATGACGGCCTCACTGGTCTACTATGCCTTATCAATGGCTTTATTTCGCCGAGGTTTCCCAGAGCAGGTTATTACTCATAGCGATCGAGGTAGTCAGTACTGTTCGAAAGACTATCGAGACCTCATAAGTAATTATAATCTAAGGCAAAGTATGAGTAGGAAAGGAAATTGCTGGGATAATGCTTGTGTTGAGAGCTTCTTTCATTCTATGAAAGTTGAAGCAATCCAATATGAACCGGTCATGACGAGAGAGCAGATGCGTCAAACGATCTTCGAGTACATCGCGGTTGATTATAATCGAACGAGAAGGCACAGTGCTCTTGGGTATCTAAGCCCAATGAACTTTGAAAAACAAAATGTCGCTTAGTTAAGTGTCCAGTCTGACTGGAGCAGATCAGTTATATGTAACGAGTATTTCCTTTCGGCATAAAGCTACGAGAACTAGTCGACGTAGCAGTTACTTACCAAAATAAAAGAGAATATATATCGATGATATAAACTTATCTTGTGGAATATATTTTTTCTACTATGGATAGTTCTATAAAAAACGTAAGATTATGATTGAGGCAGGTATACTGAATACCAATTTCACCAGTATTGAAATCAACGGACTTTGCAACCTCTTCTTGAAAGTTGTCAATAACTAACTGTAATAAACAATGCTTGTCTAACACATTCATGATTTTTCCTTCAATGCTGCATTAAGGCTAGTTGCATATTAAAGGGTAAGTTTCGAATCTTATCAAGGAAAGCGCATAATATTTGTAATATAAAATCATTTCTCTCAGTCTCTTTACCATAACTAGAAAATAATAACATCAAAATTTACCTAACCTACAAGTAAAAGTTTATTTTCTAAATGAAAACTAATTATTGCAACGAGGTGGAGTGTGCTTTTCGACGAATATTAGTAGTCGATAGGGAAAATAGATGAATTTCTAGAAGTTGCGACAAAGAAATATTCTTATTTTACTTATATATTAGAGGTAAATTTCATAGATGGATTGGTTTTCTAGCAATAAAGTTTGAAGATAAGTGCGTTTCTGGATAAATACAGTACAATCTTGGCTGTTGTGATTTTTATTTCCCATACCTTACTTTTCATAAGCTATGATTATCTTTGTTGGTATAAAATTGGTCTCACTTGTGTGACTGACGTGCTCCCGGACTTTTTCAGTAACCGGTTGGGTACGTCTGGTGTTCGTTTTTCTTGCATAAAAATCAAGTTGAATCAATAACTAATGATTGGTTGTTGAACGAGATTAAGTGCCTTCCTTTTCAGTATCGTGTGGCATGAATGATTCACACAGCAAGTTGGTTGTTATCTAGTTTAAACAGGGAAATATTTATGGCAGAGCAAGAGTATGATTATCCGGAGTCGTACAATCTAATTTCGGTGACAGACCCTTCCAGTAAAATCAAGTATGCAAGTCCCCATTTTAATGAAGTAGCAGGTTATAAAGAAGGAGAGTTAGTAGGTGAGTATCACAATGTGGTTCGCCATAGTGATATGCCTAAAGCCGCATTTAAAGACCTATGGGGGCATATTCAGTCAGGAAGTAACTGGATGGGTATGGTGAAAAACCAACGGAAAGGTGGTGGTTATTATTGGGTTGATGCTTTTGCTTCTCCGTTAAAAGAAGGCAGCGAGGTTGTTGAGTATCAGTCTGTTCGGTTTAAGCCAAAGAGAGAATATGTTGAACGAGCAGAAAAAGTGTATGCGACTTTAAATAAAGGAAAAACACCATTTAAGCTCATGTTGCCAAAAACAAGGCTCTGGCAACGTCAGTCTTTAATCTTAATATTGCTAATCGGGCTCGTTTATGCGCTTTACCTTAATCAAGTTGTGACGATACCACAAAGTTTATTATTACTCTTTATGGGTAGTTCTGCATCAATTTATATATTAACACGTCGCTTGGAGGTTATTTGTAAAATAGCAAGGGATGAATTTAATAATCCCTTAATGGAACATATTTATTTTAGCAAGGTGGATGACCTTTCCGAGATTGCTTTGGGAATGAAGGTACGTAAGCAATATGCAAAAGCGTTATTGGGAAGAATACGAATTTCGGTAAGTGATTCATGTGAAATGACCTTAAAGCAGGCGAATAAAACTGCTGAGTCGAACGCAACGGTGTCTGAGAATCTTGAAAATCAAAAAACAGAGATTGATATGGCAGCGACTGCTATCAACGAAATGCAGGCGGCTTCAAGTGAAATATCTCAAAATGCGCAAGGAACGCTAGATTCGACCTTTAGCACCCAACAAGAGCTCTTATCTTGTCAGAATGAGTTAAATCAAGTCGAAGAAAACTTTGTTGAGCTAACTAATGAATTAGACAATATCTCGACAATATCACTGTCTGTAGAGAGAGAGACGCAACAGATAAGCTCTGTTATTGAGATGATTAACGCGATTGCAGACCAAACAAATTTGTTAGCACTTAATGCCGCGATAGAAGCAGCTCGGGCAGGCGATTCTGGGAGAGGGTTCTCCGTAGTGGCTGATGAGGTAAGAGTGCTTGCTCAAAAAACACAAGAAGCAACCACAGAGATTCAAGAGGTGATTGAAAAATTATGTACGGGAAGTGGCCAGTCAGTGACTGCTGTTAACAATGGTACTGAGAAAGCGAAACGCACTCAAACGACGATTCAATCGACTCTTGAAAGCCTCACTTTATTGAGCGAAAAGGTTCAGAGCGTGGTCGACCGGAATAATCAAATAGCCGTTGCTATTGAAGAGCAAGTTAATGTTTCTGAAGAGATTAACCAGAATATTCTTTCTATCCATAGTAAAGCTGAAGCCTCTCACGATCTCATGGAAGATAGCAAAAAGCAGTATGAGCAAAGTGTACTCAGCTTAAATGAGTTAAGAAAAGGGGTTGCTCGATTTTAATCTGAGTGATTTATAGATAATGTTTCTACTTGTAAATCCTATATTTTTGTTTTTTTATTAAATTTTTTATTTCTTAGGCCAATGATGTTTTTGAAGGCCATGAGAGAAAGGAAGGTTTTGAACCAATTTAGATCAACGTTCAATCGCTGTTTTTCGCTTTAAGGTTTCAGTTGTAATAGTGGTGCCTTTCAGCAAGATGTTTCTATAAGTTTGTTCGCTTGCTTTCTACTGTTTGATAAAGCTCGCATTAAAGAGATGAAAACAGAAAATTGTAACTATCTCTCTGCCCTGGGTCTTTGTGAAAGAGAAAATGATGAGTCGCGATGTGCAAACTAAATAGTAAGGATGCGAATTATGACTGACGAGGAGGAGGTACAAGAAGTTTTTAAACAGTACCTATCTTGTACCTTTGAACAGAGACAGTTCTTAAAGCGAGAAATTTCGTCTTTACTGGAAGGTTGTGGTTCCGACAAAATCGATAATTCAGAAAGTAAAAGTTAGTCCAATGCAACTTGAACTGAAGGCTTATCCGCTAACCTTACAGAAGTCAGTAAAGTCGATTTGGTACAGTAGAGTACTCGAAGAGCATGGGGACAATCGTTGGTTTGTCCTGGTTATTTCTTTGAAAAAGCGTTACTTCCATCGTTGCGTAACATGCCATTTTTAAGCAAGTGCAAGTATGTTCAATGAGCACGGTTATAGAAAGTGATTAAATTCAAACTTGGTGCTCTGGAGTCGAGTTTTTTTTGGGGGGGGTATGGGCATAGGTTGTGAGATAGCGTCATTGAAAGATTGGCATGTTGACCAAATAGAAATCCACCATATTCGAACTAAAGATCGGAAGGTTGTTGGTTTATCTTTGAGTGTTCAGTTTTTGGGGGAGCTTGAGGTTCGTTCAAAGGCTTTTGCTCAGTATTTAAAGTGGCTCCCTATGCCAGAGAATCATCATCAATACTTGAAGATCTTGGATGTATTTTTTAATGAGGAGGGAGTGCCTGACCCTTTTATTGCTCTTGGATTAGGCTTCAATAGAGATGAGTCGGTTTATCTTATTTTGGCAATGGCCTTAACAACTGGTCGGTATAAATTAGAAATTCGCGCAAATCAGATGATTTTAGTTATTTCGGAATTGCCATACGTCAATTTACCCGGTGGCGCTGAGTCGCCTGTTGGTCTGTTTGATAACATTACACCAGAGGGAGTGCTTGTTTCCCTTCCTAATCATATGTGTCCGTCTGAGATGGATGGCAAGGGGCCGTTGCAAGTTAATATAGATTTGACTGATGATTATTTGGCTGACCAATTCTCTGACTTGGTCAAAAGTTCCTCTGTGATAGGTGGTGATGAGATAGCTATTATCCAGAAGGATCTAGTGGCAATGGGGTTGGATAATGATTTTAATGGCGATAGTGCTCAAGTTTTAGCCAGAGTGGTTAAGACGGCGCTTGAATTAAACTTGTTTCAATTGGTAGAGATAGAGCAAGGTGGGCATGTTTTTCGGTTGTGCTTCCATTGTTTGACTACCTTTGGATTGTCTCAGGTCGATCGATATGGCGTGTGTGTTTAGTCGTCGCGAACTCACGTGCAACTCAATGTGATCTGCTCCAGTCTTGCTGGAGCAGATCATAGAGATAACATATAAACTAATGAATCACAGGTTAATGCCACACAGAGTTATTATAATGTGACTCTCTCCCTTATCCATCAAAGCGAATGTTTTCCCAAACAATTTGACGACAAAGGCAAAGTGAAAAGAAGGCCGGTAGGACCTAAGAATAAAAGTTGTTGAAATGAACAATATCTAACAAAAGCCTACCCAATAAACTTGATAAGAAAAGCGGATTTACTGAGGAGATAAATCGACACTGTAAAACATTCTTCACAAAATCG
>NZ_JACJFF010000177.1:0-6735 GCF_014164465.1 Vibrio sp. SG41-7
CTGAGTATTGAACCACGTAAAAATCTAGAGGAGGGGAACGTAAGGATAGGATAACGTACTATGAATGATAAGAGTATCAATGAATTAACAGCGCCCTAGCTCGATGCGTAGCATCGCTATCTTGATGCAGCAACCGCAATTTCTGAGTTGCCAGATTCGTACACGGGTCATTGTTCGGTCGTAACAATCAATGAAGAAATAGTTGCCACTGTACCTAACTCTCAAATTGCATTTTCTATTGCGTGTTACGCGATTGGAACAGAAGGGGGTTATGGAAGTGTTTATGTTCGTCCGGCCAAAGACGGTGAAATTCTCACCCATACAGATTTTGACAGTTGGGCGTACTAGCTGGACTTCTACTTAGACTTTCACATGTGAAAGTGGAGGGGTTGCGTTTTAAAAAAGCATGATAAAGTAAGTATGAATATTAACTAAATGGGGTCCTTACGGCGATGCCGGAAGGGATCTTAAATACCGGAGATAAGACTATGATGATTCTAACCACTCTTTCTGAAAAACTAGATGACCAAACGAGCCGAGTATTCTGGCGTGTGGGCACTAAACGCAGTGGAATTCTTGATGTGAAAATCGACTTTTCCCATGAAGATTCTGATTTGATTTCAGAATTATCAGCCATTCAATACCTACTCTTTGAAGAAAAAGTAATGGGTCGAGAGCCGGGTTCTGGTTCTGGCTACAAACTCGTTGTGTCAAAGGGAGCAATCAAAAAGCTTGCCCGTGGTAAATCTACGAAAAAACATGCACAAAAGTTTGCAGCATTTCTTCAAAACCGAATGGCTGGAGTGCAAATAGAGGTATCACAAAGTCGTGAGTTCATGGCCGACCCAAAATCATGTGTACCAGTGCTCTTAGATGCAAATCGCCAAGAATATGCAAATACGCATGATGCCGTTGAAACACCAGCAATGGGGACCGTTTATGTTACCGCTCACGCTGTTGGACAGTATAAAGAGCGATTGAGCACTGGAGATCCCAAAAAGCCCTGGGCGAGTTTAGTCAATCGACTTAAACATCCTGAGTTGAGAATTCGAAATTTGCCTGCAAATGTTTTGGCCCATAAAGCGAAAAAATACGGTACTGCCGACAATGTAGAAGCTTGGGGGCATCCAACTTCCAAATTCACATACCTTATTGTTAACGATAATGGGCGTCGCACCTTAGTAACAGTTTTTGAGCGCGAACAATAACCTTGGAAGGAATAAAATTGGATATTGAAGTACTTAAAAAAGAGTCACACCAGAACTAGAACGAAACATTCTAGATTGGAAAAAGAAGCCGGAAAGTCACTTTACCGGATTCAATGAGCAACCTTTGGTGTGGGGCTCCCGTGTTATTGGTAATGCAGTGATGTTCGGTCTCACGGACAGTCACGGTATGATCTTTATGCCAAACATTAGTTGCGATTATAAAGTGAAGAAAGAACGGTATACCCTTGGTGGGTTGAAGGGATTTCTATGTATGGTGGGGGCATCGCAATCGTTCAGCATTTTGCTTTGAATGAAAAAATCACCGGTATGGGTTTAGGGACCGCGTTATTTGGTGCAATAGCCAGGTTTTTGAAGTCACACAATGCGATAGCAATTGAGTTTCGAGATAACCACTCCTCCAAAATTGAACACTATCGCTCGTTTTTTGGAAAGTTAAACGTGCCAGAAGTAAAACGCGGCGTTTGGCGATTTGAGTTATACCCTTACCATGAAGTGCCAGAGAAAGTTCGTATGTTTCATGAGGCACTCAAAAATCCCAATAAACACCAATGGTAAAAGCAAAACTGCACAGAGCTGAGCATTAGATTCGACCTGCTTGGTGAGCCATAACTTGTTTTACTTTTTGAATCGTATTTACGCTATATCCAGTCTCTCTGCTGGTGGGCCTTATACCCATCCCTTTCTCTAAGCACTCTATGATTTTGGGATACTCTGCCAGTATCTCAGAATCTGATTTCTTTTTTCTACCTGCTGAGGCTGGACATCTACTTATGGATAAGTCCAGTTCAGGTGGGTAATAGGGTGCGATCTGTCCATATGTAGTCATATCGTCCACCAGCTGCTCAAGTGCTGTACCTGGGATATGAAAGAACTCTCGATGACTGCCCAATGATAATAAGTGCTGAGCAAAATGGTGATGGATAAGTCGTTCTAATCTCCCTCCGTGGCTAATTTCACAGAGGATCTCAGAGGTGAAGACTTTTCCATAAGAGGAAAGCATTGAGTGAACTTCGCGTAATCGTTCTTCGGTTGTTCTTGTTGTCATGCCTATCTTTATGAAGCTCTCTGGGCACCCTGAGATTGCAGCTGAGAATCTAAACACATATAGCCTTTGATTATTCAAGCTGTGATATTTGGCGTTTAACATTGGTAGGAAATCAGGACAGAGTAGTGCAACTTTACGATAGTAAGCATCAAACCAATAACGTTGAGCAGATTCATACCAGAATAATTGGTAAGCTTATACTCTGTATCATGATACGGTAAAAAATATTTGAAGCGGCTTTGACTTTCACATGTGAAAGTGGGGAGTAATATTTATAGGGTCATTTAATGATATTAAAATGGGGGGTAAATCATTTGAAACTGTCCATATCAGGACTCGCAACGTGTGTCATTGGTCTTTGTAAGATGAAAGAATAAAAAGTCATAACGGAAAGTGAGTGGCTAGACCGATTCCATGCAGTTGGCACAGCCTACGTTAAGAATCTTGCGTGGTACATCTAGATGCAAGGCAAAAGTTATGGCGAAGAAAGCTTGTAGATTAAAGAAGTCGCTAGTTAAGAGCGAACAATGAAACGAGAAATGCAAGAACATGAAACTACCTACACACATTGTTGATATTAGAGAAAATATTCATACCGATAAAATCACATGGCGAGAAGCTCTTCAAGCTCTCCAAGAAGCGACAAAAAGACGAAACCTTGGCATCGAAAAGAGTGGAAATTGGAGCGAGATAGTCTAATAGCCAACTCATGTACTCAATGTGGAGCGCATGGAGACACTCAACCAATGGTTCTGCAACACCTAAGGCATCCTCGAACAATTGATGTCATTTTTAATCAGCTAGCAAGCCCCGAACTTGAAAAAAACGCTGTTGAAAGAGATGCTTATATTAAGGAACTACTAGAAAACAGCGATGAATTAAACCATTTCCCTATTGGTGAGCGAGAGGGTTGTCCAAAATGCGAGTCAACAAATGTTAGATTCCGCAAGACCCGAAATGAGTGGGATGGCCTCTCGAAGAAATCCAGAGGAGGGAGAGTTGTTTGGCGTTGCGGTAATTCCTTCGAAACGCCTTTAATGTTGCGAGAACCTACCCCTGAGCAGAAAAGGCAGATCTCCGCGATATCGGGAGCGTTAAAGAAACAAGCTTATGAAAAATATAACACTTTAGCAATCCGAGAAAGCTACGGGAAGGAAGCTGCCCTTGAGTCAATAAAAGATACTGAGCGCTATTTATCTTTCAAAGATACAACCACTTACTGTAAGAAATGCGCTTACCTAATGGATGTTAAAGGGCTAATCTACTGCCCAGAAAAAAAAGGCTACATATCAATCTATGAGTGGCGAGCCAAAAACAGTTAGAACGTTACCTAAATAAAAAGGTTGCGTGATGCAGCCTTTTTATACATTCCATTAATAATGCAGAAGTACAACAAAGCCGCAGCTGACTGTCGCTGATATTGAACTAGCAAGGGGGATATTACGTCAGGTCTAGACACCCGGTAATTCCACAGAGCCCAGTTGCTATTGAAGATTTGGTTGATAATAACCCAACCCAGAACCCAGAACCTAAAGAAGGCTTGCTAACCGAAAAAAACAAGCGCAAGGTAATATTGGATTGAGACAGGATGCACATTGTTCTGTCGATACAGCTCACCTAAACATTAATGATTTTTCTCGCGGCCCTTTGAGGCCGTTTTTTATCTGTAATTGTTATGTTAGTACCACGATATGATATTGAAGTATCATAAAGTGAGTGTTAGAATATTTCACATGTGAAAGTGGCGATGTTTCGTCACTAAGAATCTCATTTGCAATCGGAGAGCGAGGTAAACATGGCAAAAGCTATCGCCTATGCCAATCAGAAGGGAGGCGTGGGTAAAAGTACTATCTGTATCCAGCAAGCCTTCGATTTGGCAGAAAAAAAGAAAAAAGTCCTGGTACTGGATTTCGATGGTCAGGGTAATACATCTTCGCGTTTGGCTCCTCGTGTGGAGTTGGAAGGTGGCAGTTATGAGCCAGTGTACAGCGGCACCAAAGTCGCGGAGTTGTTTCTTGATAAGTGCTCAAGCATCCAAGTAACGGAGTGCCCATGCGGTGTTGATTTGATTTATACGCCCAAAAACGACCCAGACTTGTTTGAGATGGAAGCTGTACCATTGGAACAAGCAATGAACCCAGCTCGACACTTAAAAGAACTAATCAAAGACTATGATTACGTGTTGATTGATTGCCCACCGAGTCTTGGCCGTAAGCTGGTTGCTGCACTGATGATTGCGACGCATGTTGTATGTCCTGTAAAACTATCTGGCTTTGCGGTTGATGGTGTAGAGGGCTTGCTGACGACCATTATCGGTGTTCAGCAACAGCACAATCAAAACTTAGAAATCCTGGGCATTGTCATCAATGATATGGATCGTTCAGTGAACCACAACAAATCGTTTACTGAGCTGAAAAAAGCTATCCCAGAGTTGATCTTTAGTAACATTATTCAACACCGTCCACCGCTTGATTCTGCAACTACAGATGGAGTTCCAGTATGGTCTCTTCGCTATGGTCATGTAGCAGCAAAAGAAGTGCGAGCGGTGCTGGACGAGATTGTAGAGAAGGTAGGTTAAGATGAAACTAAATAACCTAAAAAACCTCAACCAGTTAGCTCAAGCCGCCCAAAAAAAGCAGCCAGATGGTAAGGTAATTCTGACGGTTCCTGTTGATGAAGTTATTTCAAAAGAACAGGTTCGTAAACGGTTCCGTAATATCGAGGAACTGGGTGATTCAATTTTGGAAGAAGGCCAGCAATCCGCGATTGTGGTCTACCCGAAAAATGAAGACGGCAAATATGTCATTCAAAAAGGCGAACGTCGCTGGAGAGCATGTAAGGCCAAAGATATTCCAACAATTGACATCGTTGTTAACGAAAAAGAACAAACGGACTTGGACGAAACAGCGGGAGAATTGATAGAGAATATTCAGCGCGATGATTTGACTGCACTTGAAATTGCTAATGCTTTACAAGTATTCATTGATAAAGGGTGGCAGCAAAAAGACGTTGCAAAACGTATCGGTAAGAACACAATTTTTGTTTCAACGCACCTTTCATTATTAAAAATGCCTGACTGCGTTCGAGAATTATACGATAATGACATTACAGCTGATACGGAAACACTCAATAACTTACGTTTGCTATTCGAACTGAATGAAGAGCGATGCCGGGCTGTCTGTGCCGTTGCTATGAGTGATGGCATGACACGTAAGCAAAGTCGTGAGTTGTTGAATGATGCAAAACGTATCAAGAATGGTGATGAACCAACTTCAAATGAAGATGGTGCAGTAACCAATAACTCTGAGCAGGATAATAATTCGAATTCTGACTCAGAATTGGGTGAAGAGAAGGGTGGCAACTTTACACAAAGTGATGTGGAAAGTTCTGATGATACAACAGGCAATAATGTTGTTCATCAAGCTACGGGAGAGGAATTTACTTCTGATGATGCTTCATCTCAAGGCGATACAAACGCGCCGGGTGATAAGCAGGTTGATGAAAGTGATGATGCAACCGATGATGCCGAAGAAGAAGGCATTGAACCTCCTCTTGCAAAAGGTAAAGACTGGAAAGGGGCTGACCCACGTAAGTTAGTCATCACCGTGAATATTATCGGTGAGAGTGAAAATAAGCGTGGTGTACTGATGACAGATCGTATTGCTACTGAACCAAATGTGCTTTGGGTTAAGACTCTTGTTGGTGAGAAAAAGGAAGTAAAGCCAATTAAGGTAGCGGTGACTGACATCGAGCTCGTAAGCGTTGAGTAAGGTAAGTATGGAATGAAGTTATCTCAGGATATGAGTCGCAAGTTTGAACTGGTAAATGCGCTGTCTAAGTTAGATAAGCCCAGCTTGCACGATCTCCATTCAGAGACCAAGATTCCTGAGTCCACTATTAAACGCCAACTGGCGATGCTTCGTGATGAGTTTGATATGAAAATTATATTCATCCGTGAATCGAGGGGAGAGCGAGGAGCTACAGGCTACTATATGATAATGGACTGGGGTATTTTGGACCGAGAGAAGTTCATCTTGCGGCACGGAAAGCTCTGATTGTAATATCCAACCTCAAATTAGCCCTGGCATTGCGTCGGGGCTTTTTTATGCCTGTAGACTTTTAAAATTTTATAAGTATTATAAAATGATACTTTAATGTTAGGGGAGGTAGCTCCTTTAGTTTTTTGGAGGTCTCAAATGAAAGTTCTTCATCTCCCTGTGAAAGCTCTGTATTTCAGACAAATGCAAACCGGGGAAAAGAAGTATGAATATCGTCTTCAAACGGATTACTGACGGAAACGTCTGGAGGGCCGCGAGTATGATGAGGTGCATATCAAGCTTGATGGTTAAGAAACTCAATCATAACCATCAAGGTCGTTTACGGGGTAAATTTCCAGTTTGAATCGTGAGTGTTTACTGCAGATTTAAGGTCAGATTGTTTTATAGGCAATGTGGGTGTTTT
>NZ_JACJFF010000178.1:0-6704 GCF_014164465.1 Vibrio sp. SG41-7
GGTCACTCAGTTCATTGAAATCAAGTTTGTTACCGAAGTAACTGTTACTACCTAAGTAATAACGTTTTGATATTCATCAACGAGTGCCCACACAGATTGATAGGTTTAAATTGTTAAAGAGCTTCTCTTCGTTGTGACTTACATCACTTCGGAAGAGGCGGCCATTCTAGCGTTTTAATTCTCAGTGTCAAACACTTTTGAAAATTAATTTCTACTTTTAAAAAGTAGAAGCGAATAATCGCTTAAAGCTAGTTGCCTTACTAACATTCTTCGCTGAAGCCTTGTGGCGTCTACCGTGTCAGTGAGGCGGCATTATAGAGATGTTCCTCACATTGGCAAGTGTTTATTAAAGAAAAATGTAAAAACAACGGTTAGGTGACGAATAAACACTCAAAGCCTTATTTGTGCAAGTTTAACTACAAAGTACCTACAGAATAACCACAGACTTATCCACAATTGCTCTAATTTTCACCCTAGAAAACAAAAAAGCTGCCTTATGGCAGCTTTTTAAATGGCAATGAGTCTAAATCCCAGAGCCATATTGCTCTCCATCGTCTTCATGGAGACCACATTCTCGTTTTAGACCATTAAAACGGGTTTCTTCTTCAGTCATACCCGGTTCCCATTTCTTAGTAGTATGAGTATCTCCAACAGAAAGGTACCCCTGTTCGCGAAGTGGGTGGTAACTGAGACCATGCTCTTCTAAGTAATAATGAACATCTTTATTTGTCCAATCAATTACTGGCAAGAACTTAAACACACCATTTTGGATAGATAAGATAGGCAAGTTTGCACGCGATTGAGATTGCTCTCTTCTCAACCCAGAAAACCAAGTGCCAGCCTCGAGTTCATCCAGCGCTCTTCTCATCGGTTCAACTTTATTAAGCTTGTTGTACTTCTCTATCCCTTCTATACCTTGATCCCAAAGTTTGCCATATTGCGCTTCTTGCCAATTAGGGCTCTGCTGAGAACGAAAAACTTGAAGGTTTAGAGTCAACATCTGACTTAACTCATCGATAAATCGATACGTTTCCGGGAATAGATACCCAGTGTCCGTAAGAATAACCGGAATATCGGGTTTTGCTTGAGTCACTAAGTGCAGCATCAACGCCGCTTGGATTCCGAAACTAGAAGACACAACATGTGTCCCTTCTAAATGTTCTAGTGCCCACTTAACTCTTTCTAATGCGGTTAGCTGTTCTAACTCAGCATTAATTTGTCCAAGACGAAGTATTTGCTCCGTCTTAGTCAATGCGAGTAGCTCTGCTAACTTCAGTTTTGAAGCGACAGAATTATGCATGCAGATCCCTCTTTGAAATGATCACCTCTTCGATGATGCCAGCTCGGATTGTAAAATCACCGAACCCTTCATTGTCGTTACGTTCCGTAGCCCAACGTCCCACCAGCGAATCAATCTCTTCTAAGATCTGAGCTGAAGTGATGTTCTCTTTATACATCTTCGGGATACGAGTTCCGGCTTTGTTGCCACCTAAGTGCATGTTGTAACGCCCCGGCGCCTTACCGACTAAACCCAACTCAGCCAACATTGCACGACCACAGCCGTTTGGACAGCCTGTGATACGAAGGATGATGTTATCTTCTTCTGGTAATCCGTGTTTCTTCAGAATGTCTTCAACATCCGTTACAAACTCAGGAAGAAAACGCTCTGCTTCTGCCATTGCTAAAGGACATGTTGGGAATGCAACACACGCCATAGAGTTTTTACGCTGCTCGGAAACGGCATCATCCATCAGACCGTATTGACGTGCCAGCTTTTCAATTTTTGCCTTTTGGCTCTTAGGTACACCTGCAACAATTAGGTTTTGGTTCGCTGTCATTCGGAAGTCACCTTTGTGGATCTTCGCTATTTCAGCAACACCTGTTTTCAGCGCTTTCCCTGGGAAATCAAGCAAACGACCATTTTCGATGAATAACGCTAAGTGGTGCTTACCATCAATGCCTTCCGCCCAACCGATACGATCGCCACGGCCAGTAAACTCATAAGGACGGCTTTCAGAAAACTCAACGCCTGCACGTTTTTCTACTTCTGCTTTGAATACATCAATACCAACACGGTCTAGTGTGTATTTGGTTTTTGCGTTCTTACGGTTCGAACGGTTACCCCAATCACGCTGAGTCGTTACCACCGCAGCTGCTACATCTAACGTTTTATCTAATGGCACAAAACCAAAATCGTCAGCTTTACGTGCATAAGTAGAAGTATCGCCGTGCGTCATTGCAAGACCACCGCCCACTAATACGTTAAAGCCCACCAGCTTTCCGTCTTTAGCAATCGCGATGAAGTTAAGATCGTTAGCATGAACATCTACGTCATTTTGCGGAGGAATTACAACCGTCGTCTTGAACTTACGTGGTAAGTAGTTGCTACCTAAGATAGGTTCTTCATCCGTTGTTGCTAGCTTTTCACCATCTAACCAGATTTCTGCATAAGCACGAGTCTTAGGTAATAGATGTTCACTGATCTTTTTCGCCCACTCATAAGCTTCTTGGTGTAGCTCAGACTCAACCGGGTTTGTGGTACACAAAACATTTCGGTTTACGTCACCCGCCGTTGCAATGGAATCAATACCAATACTGTTTAGTGTTTGGTGCATTAATTTAATGTTCGGCTTCAACACACCGTGAAACTGGAAAGTTTGACGAGTTGTGAGACGGATAGAACCATAAGAGGTGCTCTCATCTGCGAATTTATCAATCGCGAGCCACTGCTTCGGAGTGATGATCCCGCCAGGCATACGCGCACGCAGCATTACATTATGTAAAGGTTCTAACTTTTGCTTGGTACGTTCGTTACGAATATCACGGTCATCTTGCTGATACATACCGTGGAAGCGGATCAACTGAAAGTTATCAGCAGTAAAGCCACCCGTAATTCTATCTTGGAGATCTTGTTCAATCGTACCGCGAAGATTTTTACTTTCACGCTTAAGACGTTCATTGTCAGCCAAAGGTCCCAGTACTTGACCTAGCACTTCTTGCTCTATTACTTGCTTGCTCATTAGTACACATCCCTTTGGTAACGTTTCGCTTTACGTAAGTCATTAATATATTGTTCAGCTTGCTCGCGGCTCTGATTGCCATGTTTTTCCGCAATTGTAACTAACGCTTCATGAACATCTTTCGCCATTCGAGTCGCATCGCCACATACATAGAGGTACGCGCCCTCTTGCAGCCATTGCCAAACCTGAGCTGCTTGTTCGATTAAGCGATCTTGAACATAAACCTTTTCTTTTTGGTCACGACTAAAAGCAACATCAAGCTTGGTTAGCGCACCAGACTTAAGGTACTTCTGCCATTCAACTTGATATAAGAAATCTTGAGTGAAAGTTCGGTCACCAAAGAACAACCAGCTTTTGCCTTCAGCATCATTGTTTTCACGCTCTTGAACAAAACTGCGGAACGGTGCGATACCGGTACCCGGGCCGACCATGATGATTGGTGTATTGTCGTCTTGTGGTAGTTTGAAGTTATTGTTGTTCTCAACAAACACCTTCACTTCACCGCCTTCTTCAAGACGTTGAGCTAAGAAGCTAGAAGCTCCGCCCAAACGAGACTCTTCGCCTTTTTGGTATTCAACCAAACCAACCGTCAAGTGAACTTCTTCATCCACTTCAGCTTGGCTTGATGCAATAGAGTAGAGACGCGGTGTCAGCTTACGTAGTAGACCAATCAATTCATCAGCCGATAGCTTAGTTTTCTTCTCAGCTAAAACATCGACAACTTGAGTATTACCCGCGTATTCACGAAGCTTGTCTTTATCTTCCACCAGCTTGATTAACTTCTTGCTGCCCGAAAGCTCAGCAAACTTAGTCACAAGTTGAGGATTTGAAGATGTAATCTCGAATTTACTGACGAGTGCGCTATGGATAGATAAGTTATCACCATCGACATCAACACTTTCGATACCAGACAACCCAACCTTAGAAAGGATCTGATTAGCGAGTTCTGAACTGTTTTCAAACCATACGCCTAGCGCATCACCCGGTTGGTAAGTAATACCCGACTCATCAAGATCAATCTCGATATGACGAACATCTTTGCCCGAATCACGACCGGTGATCTTTTGGCTCGTCAATAATGTCGCGGTGTATGGGTTTTGTTTGGTGTATTGCGAATGACCGGCGGCCGCTTGACCGACTGGTAATTGAACCACATCAGCTTCATTGCCTGTCGATAGCGTCTCTTTTACTTGCTCTAATGCTTTAGCGCGCCATTCCGTTGCTGATTCTTCGTAATCAACATCACAATCAAGACGGTCAACAAACGATTTAGCACCAAGCTTAGCGAGGAAGCTATCGAAGTCTTTAGCCGTTTGGCAGAAGAACTCATAGCTTGAGTCACCTAAACCAATCACACCGTATTGTAGGTTTGATAATTTTGGCGCTTTCTTCGATTGTAGGAATTCATGCAACTCAATAGCGTTATCAGGGGCTTCGCCCTCACCATTGGTTGAAGCCACAAAAATGACGTGTGTCTCTTTGGCTAGGTTCTTACCTTTATAATCACTTGCATCGAAAAGCTCGACAGCAATACCTAAGGCTTTAGCTTCTGCCTCAAGCGATTCAGCGACGCCTTTAGCATTACCTGTTTGAGATGCGAAGATAATGCTGAGCTTACCCGCTGGCTTAGCCGCTACTGCAGCAGCCGCTTGAGCGATTGGCGCAGCTGCACCGACAGGCTGAGCTTGGCTCACTCCCCAAAGGTAACCACTGACCCATGCCAGTTGTTGTGAAGATAACTCAGAAACAGTGTGTTGAAGATGACCCAATTGTTGGTCATTAAATGGTGCTGCTAGCCCAGGTAACTCATTAGCCCCAGACTGTGCATTATTATTTTGTGAAGACTCTTTCTTATTTAAAGACATGGTCACGACATCCCTAATCATTGCGTGACGATAGATTAACCACTCCTTTTAATAACAAGAAAGAATAGAAAAGTATGTTTTATAACTTTTTGGAAGTAAAAACCGATTGAAACGCAAATTGACTTACTGGTTTTCAATACGCACTTGCTGAAAGCCAACCGCCATTGCCGACTTAGATGCTAGGTCTAAATCCGCGTAATGGCACTCTTCACCATGAACATCAGTAAGCAGAACAAAGCCACCTCCCATATGGCGAAACTCCACAACCCAAGACCCTTCTTGAATTGAGGGCTCTATGATCGCTTCAACTAACAGATTTTCTCTATATAAATTTCGTAATTCATTGAGTGTCATATTCCATCCCTTGCTTTGACCTCACAACATAGACCTTATAAGAATAGACGCTAATTAGCTCTCTGTATAAAGGATGGTCGAAAGTGATGAATGTGCTAACTAATTCCAGAAGGATATAACCAATAGATATAAAAAAACGCCACTTAATAAAGTGGCGTTCTCAAAATTCGTTCTAAATTTGCTTTATATGGCCTAGAAGCGCACTTCAGCGCCAGCAAACCAGCCATCAACCATGACAAACTCTTTGCCAACCTCTGAAGAGAAGAACTCTTCCGAATCAAGGTCGATCACGCGGTAACCACCACGTAGTGCCACTTCAGTTTCTGCTACAGGAATTCGGTACTGAACACCCGCCATCAAATCCGTGCTCTTAATACCACTGCTATCACCGAACTCCATCGTACCGATGATATCGAAATTAGTCTCAGGAACGTTGATCTCTGCGTTACCGTAGAAGCTCCAAGTGAATTCATCAAAGCTTGTTTGAGCGCCACCCGTTTTCGGTTCGACGTAATTCGAGTTTGAATACTGAGTAAACGTCACACCTGCATCGAAGTTCATCAGCTTGTGATCTAACAACGTGTAATAGAAGGTGTAATCGTACTTATCGAAAGCCAATGAATCTGCATCAACAGAAGTATAGCGAAAACTAGCGTTTGGTAGCATCGGGGCATTATGCTCAAATGCGAAATACAACGAAGGTGAGTTAGAGTCATCATCTTGTCTAACTTCGTTTAGCTTTGTACTTCCCCACCACATATCGGCACCGACTTTAGCCGTGTAAGAAAACTCTTCTTCAGCAGACACTGCCGAGCTTAAAGATAGCATTCCCACTAAAGCAATTAATGGCATTTTATTCATTTGAGATAGCTCCAATTCCATATCGTTGTGCTAATTGTATGCACATTCATAGATTATTGGGGAAAATTCTATCACACATCTTAAATTCTCAAACGATAAACCGCTGACGATCAAAGATTTGACGACACCATGACCTTAGTAACGTCTTTGGTTAGAACTGTGTACAAAGTTTTTGAAAAACCAGATACCCAATGCAATCACAATTAACCAAGGCAGCAACTTAAACACAACCCCCATCATACCCAAGACCAACATAACTGCTAACGCGATTCCGGTTGCAGCCAATACCGTCATAAACGTGATACCAGTGACAAGTAAAGTTGCGACGAAAATAAGAACAAAGATTAATTCAAACATAATGGTCTCCCTAATGAGTTAATGACCTATCTTTCCTACTTTCTAACATTGCAGCTTCCATACCAAGTTAGTAAAACGAATAAAACCCTTACTTATCAGGCAAATAAAAAGCCACACATCTAAATGCGTGGCTTTTAAAGAAACGATCAATGGCAAATTAGCCTCTAGTGGCGAATTTAACCTTAAGTTTTTAACCTTAAGTTTTTAACCTTAAGTTTTTAAGCTTAGGTTTTTAAGCTTAAGTTTT
>NZ_JACJFF010000179.1:0-6604 GCF_014164465.1 Vibrio sp. SG41-7
ATTTTGAGCCAAAGGTTGAAGATAACTTCCGAACTGAAAGCGACTAACAACGGGTCTTTGACCCGTATCCGGACTTTCAGTCCGTAATACTAACCCACCTACTTTAGTAGGTGGTTGTTAAGTTTCATACATAATTTACTCCGAAACTGAAAAATCACGTTTGATTGTATGATGATGGGTTTTATATAATTGATTCGAATACCTAACTTTTTATATAATTACATAATCATGGTTGTTGTGAAAGTTGGGGTTCGATAGAAATTTGTAATGTATCGTCATATTGTCCTCCTGGTTTGTTCTCTGTCTCACCGATGACAAAACTCAAAGGAATCGGCTGACCAATCGTAGCGGAAAGACGTTGAATTCTTGCGTCAAGTTGTTCAAGGTTTACTCTGTCGTTTTCGAGGGAAAGTTTGTATGGAATGTCCCATTTTGCCTCATTAGATTCATGACGTAGCATTCCTTGATGGGATGATTCCAATACGATGGTATAAGCTGTGTTGCTTTGAACCCATAGGTTAGGTGCGGAACGAATAACCTTGTTGGAATATAAAGTCCCTAGATCAAGGTCATAATGTTGTTGGGTCAATCCATAAAAATGAATTTTTGCAGCAGGCGGAACGTTAATAGATACCGGGAGTGAACTAGGGCTAATTTCTATTTGTTTACTATCTGAGGAATAAGAAGGCGAGACTTCCAATAACCCTCGATAGGTTCCTGACGCTAACCATTGTTTACTTGGGAAACGCATTTGTATCGTTGCCGAAGGTTGGTTTTCGGTTAATGATAAGTGCCATTGATTAGCCACTGACATACCAATCTGCCCACTCCATTCAAAGCCGAGTTTTGCTTGGTTTACCCCTTTTAACGATCGACTGGTATCGTTAAGTTGTAAAATTAAGTCTAATTTGCAGGGTTCGCCAATTATGATCGCATCTATACGATAAGTGTTTATTGTTGCGAACGTTCCTGCGCTGAAAACATCATATTGTGATTTCGATGAGACGGGTTGAATAGCCAAGGCACTGGCTTCACACGCCAATGCCGAAGGTACATGGCTTATGGCGATGAGGAACAAGGCTCCCCAAAGAACTTGTTTATTCCACATAAACATCTCCTAGTCTTATCAAGTTGTCACTGCGTTCACTGAGGGTAATGATGACTGATTCTTGTTCTTTAGTGTCGAGTACCAATTGATATTTCCCCGGCTTTAATCCAGAGATTGCGAATATGCCGTTACGATTGGTAAAGAAGTCAATCGGCAACTGTTTTGCATCACCAAGGTAATGTGCTACACCAGCGACAAGTGAAATAGGGTTGTTACTTTGACGATCGAATAGCTTTCCAATAACAGTTAATACAGCATCAGATCCGATCTGTAGCTGGAATCCCCGTTTATAACCAGGCTTAATCCAAAAAGCACCATCACCTAAGTCATACCCTGGTGGCAAGTTATCGACCTCGTAACCGACTACTTGGCCATTATAAGCAACAAGGTCAGGAACCATGGCACTTGCACCTCCTTTAAGGTAAACGCGTGCGTACTCACCATCTTTTGTTGGGTCGACAGCCACGTCATTTTTTGCGAGGCTTTCGTGCTTGCTAACAATAGCAAAGGCTTCGCGCACCGGCCTGCCGAGCGTCACAGATGAACCTGCAAAAGCGAGGGCACTACTTATAGTCACATCAGTACTGTGATTTCGTGTTTCACCACTAATGTCTTCAAGCCGCGAAGCGTGGGTCGCGTTTAATTCATAACGGTTAGCCGTGTAGTTAATACCAGCATCCATATCGGCATCCGTTTCTTCGTTAGTAATGACACTCGCAAACGCCGACATCCCCCCTGTGTTACCAATATTATTCTGATAGCTGTAATCTAAGGCGGCTTCATTAAGCTCTGTGGTGTAACGACCGACTACACGAGTTTGTCGACTAAGAGGCCAGCTTATGGTGACAGTAGTGCTGATATCATCGGCTTCGGTTGCGTTATGCCGATAGTTAACGCGTGCACTCCAGGTGGCGGGAGTATCAAACAGTCCGTCTGATAAACTCGGGCTAATCAGCCAATAATCGTTTTCTTTGTCTACTCCCGAGCGATAATTGAGGGTCATGGCGGCACGTAAAGACTGACCAAGGTAAATGGAGCTGAATGCAGACACATAATGAGTGGTTAAGTTGATATCGATATCGATATCGGAAGCATCAAACCCTGAGACCCCAGTAAAATTGTTGTCCAGATATTCATAGCTCACACTCAGTTGTGGGGACAGCGTGTTCGTATTGGAAAACTCCGCATCGAACGCAAATTTGTAAGCGTCGCCAGTTCCAAATGTAGGGTGTTCGCTACGAGAGGCAGTGAGTTCAGTGACGCCCCATGTAGAAGCGAATAACGCGGTGGCACCATATTGGTAAAGATCTTCACGGGTTTGAAGGTTCGTGCCCAACGTTAACCAAGGGCTAATACCCACATCGATATAACCATGGAGAATACGCTCGTCGGTTAGGTACTCTAGTTGTCCATTTTGTAATTCAGAAGGCGCTCCATACATGATGCTATATTCAAACTCACCGCTATTGAGCAAATCGTTACCGGTTGCAATAGAAAACTCGATGCGTTCTTCATTACCTGAGCGGTCGGTGATGACGAGTACAATATCATTGCTACCTTGCGCCAGGGGTATATCACTAAGGTTATAGCTACCAGCACCTAGGGTTAATCTTTGGACGGCAATCCCATCTATATAGACATCGACATTTGAGGCCCTTTGAAGTGTGAATGATTGATTGGCTCGTGGTCGCGCATTTCTGGTTGGAATTAGCGTGAAATCTCGAGTTAAGCCAATACCAAGTATGTCGGTGCTGTCCTGAAAAGATTGACCACTGTTGTACATATCGCCGAGTACAAGTCGTGTGCCTTGTTCTGCAAAGTCAATATTAAGACGAGATCCTTCTCTTACGTATCGCGAATCTTGTGATGAGCTGTTTTCTAAATAGGATTCGTACTCAAAGTTTAGAAAACCAATGTTAAGTGCGGAATCGAATTGACCGCGGTAGAGGTCCTGCCTTGACGAATTCTGATCGACATATTGGCTCTCATTGGCCGAAAGGGCAAAGTTAACGTATCCGCTAAACAAACTTGGCTCAGCATAGTTATAAAAATCATCTGCGCCGTTCATAGACAGTTGCTGGGTTAAGCTAAATTCAGGCGGTACCGTCACGATGCATTCTAATGAAGAGAAATCGAAACTTAGACCTAATCCTACGCTCTCAAAATGGTGCTGAGACAGCATCTCATCGTCTGTCGTGTCATTGAGTTTCCCAATACCTTCTTGAGTTACGACGGACGAAAGGAGAGAAAGCGTACTTTCCTTCGGTAACAAGATTTCATTGTTTGCGGTAATGATAATGTCCGCTTCGCCAAGTATGGTGTCACTTATCCTTAACAAAGAGGTAAGTTGAATATCTCGTCCAGTGGGGTTCAAGACCATTTCTTGACCCCAAGCAGCAGGGCTTAAAGCAGCACAATAAAAAAGTACTAATACCAAGACATACAAAACTTGCCATATGTTGTGATAGGTTTCAGTCTTCATGCCCATGGTAAGTGCCCACTGGTAAATAATTTAAAGAAGAAGGCAAAGTAATAATGGAGCGTGGTGGAATAAACTGTTCACCTAAAGCCTCATGTACTTTTTGGCTCTGAGATTCGAGCCCCGCAAAATGAAGTAACGATGTATAGGTAAATCGCGACCCAGAATTAGTGAGTGTTAGTTTACCTTGTTCATCTATGTGTAATTTCACGTCAGGCTCTAAAGAGGATGAGTGAATGTGTAACAACGCATTGTAGTGAACTTGTAAATTGATACCGGTTGTTAAGCCGATGGGTTTGTCTATTCTCGCGTTGTTCTGGCCAATATTCACGGTACTGAAGCGAACGAAGTAACTCTGGGAGGTTTCGAGTGATCGGTTTCCCAACCACTGTATGCGGAATACTTGGCGTGCACCGGGTGCCAACATTGCGGCTGGTGGAAACACAAACATCTCTTCACTCGATAGATCTGATGTTTGGAACGTGCCATCAGATAAGAAGTTCAAACGACGAACGTTAGCTTCTAGTGGGAGAGCTTGTGTTGAATTGTTAGTGACAACCAGTTGCGATGTTGCCCGGTGATCTGTATTGAGCTCGATGACGGTTGGAAACAATGTTATGCCAAACGTTTGTGCACACAGAAGCCAATAAATGAGCCCACCCAAGATATAGCGTCTCATTGCTATTGATCCTGCTCTATTTCAATCGATAGGGTGTTAACGTCATAATTTTTAAGAGGCTGCATTTCGAAAAAGCGAGTGGAGTAGGGAAGGACCAAAGTACCCGGAATACGTTTAGCGATTTCTACGCCTTTTAAATAGGTTGAATTTTTACCATCAGATATCTTCCATGTTGTATTGGTTAATCGACCATAACTATTACCACTGTTAAGTACTTCAAGAACCCATTTGTTCTTTTTGTCATTTTGCTCGATGCTTTTAATTTCTAGCTGGGAAGCTGTGTTCTGAGGTCGCACGTTGATTAGCGTATTAAACTGAAGTAAAAGACTTACTTGCCCTTGATTACTGCTCGCTCTTTGAACTTTTACTTGCTTAACAGCAATGCGATACGCTTTAGATTCTGTGATGGAAGGATCGCCCAAATACCGCACCATAATGGATTGCGATCGTCCAGGTTCTATTATTGCGGTCACCGGTATCACTAATAGCTCGTCATCTGCAGGTGTCGTGGTCTCTTTTCCATATTCGTTCATGGTCATAAATACTGGAGACAATTCAACCGTGAGTGGTTCGGTTGAAGAATTTTCAACCCTCATGGTCATTTGAGCTCTTTTGCCAAGCGGTGTCATTTCCATAGACATCGGTTCGACTTTGAACGCATGAGCGGACAGACAAGTGAATGACAATAGGAAAAGAACGATCCATTTATGCATGATCCATTTATACATAGCGAAGAGCTCCAAATTAAACTTATGTCGTTGATATTGATATTGATATTGATATTGAGATGAGATTAAGTCGGAGGCCAAATAATAGCCCCCGACTTATTAACCTCTAATTTGAGGTGATATTTACGGTTAATGTATCTGAGTAGCCACCTGCCCACGGGGAGGTTTCTGTAGTCACAATATCAATAGATGCGGCAACACCTGTCGCTAACGCTCCAGAACCGCCATAAGAATTACTGACTGAAACGTCATTTAGACCTGGGCCCCCTGGTGCATTAAGCGTGAAAGGAGCTAAACCTGAAGGATTAAATGTTGCATCGTAGGTAAGAGCGTAGTCTTCGCTATCGTCTGACTCTAGACCACCTTCAGCACTTGTCAGTGTCACAGTTGCACCATCGACGTCATTACACTTCATGTTAAGACCACTAACAGAAAGGTTTTGAATTTGAGATACGTTACCGAAGTCCATCAGTTGCGTTGAAAGACCAGTAACTTCACATACAGGTGAAACAAAACCAACTAACTGGACATCACCAGGAGCGGCTTGGACTTGAGCACCAAAAATAGCAGTGATTGTTGCTGCGTAGAGTGTTAGCTTTTTCATTAGAAATTCCTTTATCTTAAATGATTGGCTCGAATACTGCTGAGCGTTTGTTGTTCTGCAGATACATTGCAGAGTTTTCACTTTGTCACGCTATGAATCGAAGGGTAAACTTCGATCTCTATAACGTCTTGATAATAACCTGCGAAACGCAAGCTATTTTCGAGTGCTACCCTAAGGCTCCCATGTTGAGCGAAAGGAATAACACCAGAACTGTTTATCATTACCGGTGAAGTAAGTTGGCTGCTGTGCCTACTTTCATAAAGACGAATTTCGTCTATTTGCAATGACAAATTGTAACTCTCAATAATATCAACCCCTTGGTGTTGATATTTTAAGCCTCCATATTTTGAGTTGATCGTTATACCCAACGGACGGTTACAATACATATTAAAAGGCAGCGATTGCACATCACGGTGTTCCGTAAAATTCATAATGTTGCCAGAGAAAAAGTTTATTTCGCATCGATCTTTGATCTGACCACTAATTCCTAACGTTAAGTTGTTAGCGCTAGCATAGAATGAAAGTGACATACTAAAAATTAACACGGAGACGATGAAGTTATGAAGAATCCGAAATACTCTAACCATAATTCCACCTCTCACTGATTGAATGTAACTTGTTGCTTAACTTTCAAAACTATAAGTGCTTTAAAAAATGGTGAAGTAGTAAAAAAAGTTTATTATTTAGGAGAAGTATGAGTTTTAGTATGATTTTAAGCAGAGAGGTAGAAGTGAAATTATTAGAGAATAATTTAATATTCAATTAGATAGGTTGGTTTTACTCAATGCTAGTATTAACGGAGGTTTTTTATTTAATTGATTAAAATAGGACTATGGTCTACACGGACGTTTTAGGTTTTTTGATGGGTTACTGTCATCATGAATGTGACAGCATTATTAACGAAAACACTAATTTGATTATTTAATTTACAAGTTGATTGTATCGATTCTGAATTTTAATAATGGAGAGCGACTATCTACTATTTCTTTATTGAAATTAGTTATTT
>NZ_JACJFF010000017.1:0-75219 GCF_014164465.1 Vibrio sp. SG41-7
GCTCTGCTCTGCTCTGCTCTGCTCTGCTCTATTTTTTAAAAATATCTCGTATCTCGTATCTCAAATATCTTTTCTTCCACGCACAAAAAAGAGCACCGAAGTGCCCTTACAATATTCTTTAACTAATCGCTAATCGCGATGGCCTTACTGCCAAATAGCGGCAAGTGAATCCATAAGGCCGCTCGTTGCACCTTGTGATTGAAGTGCCTGAAGAATGATTGGTGCAAATGTCGTAACCATTGACGAATCCATACCTAACCCAGCAAACGCACTTTCAACAGCACCTTGTGAGCTTAGAACTGATGATAAGCCAGTTGATTCAAGTGAAGACATTCCAGGAATGAGTGATGCGAGTTCTTTATTGTCTGCTGAGCCAAGTGAATTTTGTGCAAGCGCCAACATTGAACCGATACCACCAATTGCTTGATCGCTGGTAACAGATGCTTGATCAGCAACGGTATCAGCAAGTGGTGTTGTTTCGTTTTGTTGAGACCACATATTCACTGCTGCCATCAGGGCAGTTTGCGATAGTTGGGAATAGTTGGTATCTGATGTTGAACCGGTTTGTTCAGAGTCGCTAGTGCTAGCGCAAGAGACTACAGCAAGGCTGCTGAGCATAGTGATGAGTATTTTCTTCATTATTCTTCCTTAAGTAATAAAGTAATCGACCTATTCACTATAAACGAAAAACGGCGATGTAGTCACATCGCCGTTGGATTATTTTAATTTTATTTGCCTATAGTATTTTGTTTTACTAAAGGTTTTTATAAAAATTAAAGGATAGCTAGAAGTTCTACTTCAAACACTAGAGCTGCAAATGGTGGAATTGCAGCACCTGCGCCGCGCTCACCGTATGCTAGATCTTGAGGGATGTATAGCTTCCACTTAGAGCCAACAGGCATCATTTGTAGAGCTTGTACCCAACCTTGAATTACGCCAGTTACTGGGAATTCAGCAGGTTGACCGCGAGATACAGAACTGTCGAAAACAGTACCGTCAGTTAGTTCACCGTGGTAGTGAACACGTACTTGCTTGTCTGCAGTAGGGATTTCGCCAGTACCTTCAGTTAGTACTTCGTACTGAAGACCAGACTCAAGAACTGTTACTTCTGAACGAAGAGCGTTGTCAGTTAGGAAAGCTTCGCCGTCAGCAGCTGCTGCTTTAGCTAGTTCTTGACGTGCAGCTTCACCACGAGTGTGTAGCTCTTGTAGTGCGTTGTTGATTTCGTCAACTTCGATAGCTGGCATGTCACCAACTAGAGCTGTTGCGATACCAGCAGCGATTGCGTCAACGTTTAGGCCTTCAAGACCAGAACCAGCAAGTTGTTGGCCCATTTGTAGACCGATACCGTAGCTAGCTTTTTGCTCTACAGTTTCAAATTTTACTTCAGACATGAAAAGTCACTCTTTTTGTCAGTACGAAAAGGGTAAGAATACCAGTATTAGCAGCCTGAATAAACGGCTAGCCCCTGATCACTTACGCTTTAACGTGTCCAAATCACAGCTATGTCAATTTTCTTGCTTTGGTCTCTGTTGTAGCGGAAAGATCTATACTGTTGGTACTTTGGTTTTTATACTGTAGTTATTCAATGTATAGGACGCAGTGGCATGAATCGTCGTCAAAAGAAAAAACAGAAAGTAGACCACTTAGCAGAGTTCAAGGATCGACTGAATCAGGTCAAAGAGAAATTAAGCTCGATCGATATCAAGAAAATGAAAACCTCAACCGTGCAGGCCTGGGGATCATTGCCGAAATTACACCAGAGACTATTGATGGTGATTTCGCCGATCGTATTGATCTTACTTTTTGTGCCGCTACCAGAACCTAAAGTAGACGCAGCCCCAGCAACATCGCGCGTTGAGCTTGAGATAAACACCGTTGGTTTAAGCGAACAGCAAAATGCCAAGAGCAGTTCATCAGAACCGAGTAACAACAACTGGCAGGAGTATCTTGTAAAGCAAGGGGATACGTTAGCGCAGGTTTTTCGAAATAACGACTTACCGTTGTCTGACTTGAACGCGCTAGTGCGTATTGAAGGGGCAGACAAACCACTTAGTCAGATTCGTAAAGGCCAGCTAGTTCGATTCAAACTCGCCGAGACCGGGAAACTAGACATTCTTCAGCTAGAAAAAGGCAACACTTCGGTGATGTTTTTCCGATTGTCAGACGGTGGCTTTGGCCGTAGTAAGTAGCTCAATACTGAGCCTGCGTTAAAGCGTTTCGTCAGATACAGATAGTCGATAGAAAAGAGCTAATGATAATGATTAGCTCTTTTTTTTGGTCGCTTGAAAGGTGCAAGCGGTAAGATGATGAGCATAATTCCGATAAAGGTTAACGTATCTGGAATCTCATCAAACCATATAGCGCCTATTATGGCGACAAACACTAAGCCTGAGTATTCAGCCAAGGCAATTTGACTAGAGTGTGCTTTTTGGTAGGCAGCGACCGCAAGTCCGTTGTAGCTTAAGATTAGCGTCGCACTTAATGCTATGTATCCCAAATGTTCCACAGACACCGGCTGCCAGTATAAGAAGCACAGTACTAATGAGGCTGGAATAGAGAATAAGGTTGTCCACCACAGCGTAGTGACCACCGTTTGCTCACTAGGAAGCTTTCTTACCAATACATTGAATAGTGCGAGGGTGAGTGCTGTACCCAAAGCAAACAGTGCTGCCCAATGAAATTGTGATGGCCTCAAGACAATCAATGCACCAATAAAACCGATAGTGGTGGCGATAACCTTGCCAAGTGCCGGTTGCTCTTTCAGTAGAAACATAGAGAGAGGTAACATCAACAGGGGCGCGACGTAAAATACTGCGTTGGCGGTAGCCAAAGATAAATGGGTAATCGCGACAACCATACATCCACTGCCAATTAGTATCAGCTGTCCGCGTATGATGGTCACTTTGGCTTGCTGTAAGCGTCGTTGTTCCTTTTTCTGCTGTAGCCACAAAGGGGTGATGATGAGCAGAGATATCAACTGTCGGAAAAAAATATACTGAAGAGGCGGTACTTCGCCATTCAACAGTTTTACCGCTACGTCGGAAAGCGAGGCAAACAAGTTACCTGCAACCAACAATAGAATACCGACAGTGATATTCGTCATTACTTTTCAAATCTCATGTCTACATGCGGAATATCGTCTTCCAGATACATCTCAGAGATAGTTTCGAACCCGTGATTCGCATAGAAGTTTTCTAGGTGTTGTTGCGCGCCAATATCGATGGTCTTGCTCGGCCAAAGAGTCTCACAGCGTGTTAATGCTTCTTTGATCAATTGATGACCCAAGCCATCACCTCTTGCTGATTGCTTGGTCGCCACTCGGCCGATGCTGGTATTGTCGTAAGAAGTACCTGGTGGTAACAAACGGGCACACGCCACTAGCTCTGCATCAGCATAGCCAAGCAAGTGTTCAACACCTGCGAGTGTATCTTTACCATCGAGCTCTGGATAAGGGCAATTTTGCTCAACAACGAACACATCGACTCGTAATTTAAGTAATTGATAAAGCTGTTGTGTTGAAAGTTCAGAGAAGGGAATTGAGTGCCAAGTGATCATGTTTACATCCAGAGATTATCGATGCTCTGAATGTACTATGTGCGATGATTGTTGGCATTAACTATTGTTAATTCGACCTTTAATTCTGCTCAGACTGATCGCGGTTATACCTAGGTAAGCCGCAATTTGATTGTCGTTCAAGCGCTGTTCAAGGTCGGGGTAATGTTCGCAGAACAGTTGGTAGCGTTGCTCTGGGGTATAAAGCAACATAAAGCGTTCTTTGTTTTCCTTGTGCATGAGCTGAGTTTCTAACAGCTTTAAATACAGAGGGTTATTTGATGCACGCCACTCAATAACCGCATTCATTGGCAGTTCTAACATTGTGATGGGTGTGAGCGTTTCTAGTAGGTAAGGGGACGCTTGGTTCTTTATCAAACTCTCAAAGCCGATGATCCAGTCTTGTTCCCAGTAGAATTCTTTGCTGTATTGCTTACCGTCATTAGTGAGGTAACAAGCGTGGCATAAGCCTTCAAGTACAAAGTAGATCGAACTCGCCATCTCACCTTGATTGATCAGTATGTGTCGGGTTGGCAGTTCAAGCGGCTTCGCGACAGCTAATAGAGATTCAATCTGACTCTCAGAGAAGTCAAAGCTTTGTAGTTGTTCGATAAAAGAGGTGTGCATGAAAATAACCTAACCCAAATAAGTACCGAGATCATCGCACTTATTTGGGGAGAGGTACAGAGCAGGCTAAATCAACGTCGACTGTGTTGTTCTAGATAATCTTGAGCGAGGTCTCTGCCCATGTATTTGCCTAGGGTTTTCAATGGTACTTTCTTAAGATTAACCACAATCAAGCCATCCAAGGCATCATTAAACGATGGGTCGACGTTAAAGCACACAAGTTTACCGTTCATCCCTAAGTATTGGCGTAGCAGTACCGGTAGGCCTTTCCCTTGCTCCATACGAGCCAACACTTTAGAAAGCAGAGGGACACTCGCCAATGACGATAGCAGGTGATTCTGCCAGAACACATTATTATTGGTATTGAGCGGTGAAGAAGGAGAAACCAAGTTCGCCTTTTGTTCATCGTAATGGTGTATGGATAGGGTAGTCGCAATCAACAGACGCGCATTGTGGCTGTAATCATTACTGATACTGACTGGGCCGAATAGGTGAGTGTATTGAGGATGACGATACACGAAGGCCGCGATACCTTTCCACAATAGTAATAGCGAGTTAAGGCTCTTCTGATAAGGCTTGCTCACTACAGAACGCCCAAGCTCGATACTGTTGTCTAAGGTATCGATGAATTCTTGATTGTAGTTAAACAGGCTACGAGAGTAGAGCTTATCAAGCCCGTGATCTGCGATGAGCTTGTCGACCATACCAAGCCGGTATGCACCCACTAATTCAGCCTTGGTTTTATTCCAAACAAACAGTTGGTGGTAGTAAAGGTCATACTCATCTAAATCACAGGCAAGCCCGCTGCCTTCTCCGACTTCTCGGAAACTCTCTTCTCTAACTCGACCAATTTCGCGCATTAAGTTAGGAATAGATTGGCTTGGCGTACAGTAGACTTCGAAGTCCCCTTGCTCAAGTAACTTCATCTCTTCAGGAAGAGAACCGACCTCTATTGCCAACACTTCTGGTGGAATAGGCGCAATCACTTGGGTGTCAAAAGAGGGCGCGTGGATTGGCGTATTCGGGCTATCTTGTTGACTCATTAGGTAGGTATTGAGTCGTAGGTAGTTGACGATATCCATCTCTTTTTCAAACGATTTGATCTCTGAATACGGAATCGAAGAGCCAATCGAGATAGAGATAGTCGTCGCCTGTTTATTAAGAAGTTCACGGCCAAGTAAAGCCGTTCTCAGTAGTGGGTGAACACGGCCCGCTTGGTAGAAAAGCTCACTGTTCTTGCCATTGATAAAGATAGGCACCGTGGTGGCTTGGTGACGCTTAACAAACTTTGCGACTGATTTGCTCCACTCGATGTCTGTTAGTGTCTTGGCCCCTTTACGGTAACTCGATACTTCGCCAGCAGGGAACACAATCAAGAGTCCACCGTCTGCTAAATGACGATTGGCATCTCGAATAGCTTTAGCATTGGTGCGTTTCGATTCTTTACTGTTAAAGACATCGACCCCAATAAACAGATCATCCAGTTCAGGCAGTCGCTTGAGCAACTCATTGGCCAACACCTTCACATCCTTTCTTACCGATCCTACGAGATCAGCAAGGATCACTCCTTCAATCGCACCAAGTGGGTGGTTAGCCACAATGACTACTGGCCCTTGTTCGGGAATATTATCAGTGGCGCCTGCTGAAACGGAATAGTCGATATTCAATGCTGACAAGGTGTGATGCATGAATTCAAAGCTAGATAACTCATCAGGTCTATCTTGATAGAGCTTATCTAGCTTAGATAGCCCAGTTGCCCACTCGACAACAGACTCACCTAAACCAAAAGGCGTGTAACGTGGTAAACGAAAAGGACTATCAATCATAATGAAGCTACCTTATTGACTAAAGTTGTTTAGGAAACCGTCTTGATTCTTGAAATCTTTTACACTTAAAAATGCACCGCAAAGCCATACTAGGCATGCCATGCCAAACAGTAATCCGCCGTCATAACCGACAATTTCACCCGCAGCGTTAAACTCAGGCATTTGAATACCGAGCGGCGTAAACAGATGGAAAAATATCGCGCCATTCATAATCCCCACACTCATGATGGCACCCAGACCATGCCAACGAGTAAACAACAAAATGGCCGCAATCAATTCAGCGAACCCAATCAAGTAGCCGCCAAATGAACCGAACCAACTTAAGCCAGACCATGTCGCCAAGGTGCCAAAGATATGCTCAGTCTCGTATGAGCCTGTGAACTTAAAAAACAGCGACTGAACAAATACGAAAGCGATAAATGCCGCAGGAATATGTTTAGTTGGAGTGAATGTCATGGTTATTCCCTTATTTGATCAGTTGCGGCCAAACGGTGTCGGCTTTTTGAATATGCTGTGCTCGGTCTTGTTCCCAACGCTGTTTAATCTCTTGGTCGTAGTTGAGGTAAAGCTTGTTATCAACAATTGTCCATTGGTTCGGGTCACCGGGTGCAAAGTCACTTTTTGCTGAAACAGCCCAAGCGCAATAACCCCCATATTGAGGGGCATATTTTTCAGGATTATTAACAAATAAAGTCAGATTCTTTTCAGAAGAGAAATACCAGTCCGCGCCTTTGTACTCGGTGCTGAATTTTTTACTGCCTTCAATGGGCTTACCTGAAGTGAAATAAGCCACAGTATCGTAGCCATCGAGCGCCTTACTGCTAAAGAATCCTGTGTAGATTTCATCGGCGGCAAATACGTATGGGCTAACAAGTAGCATGACCATGGTTAATAGTTTTCTCATGATGGACTCCATCTATAGATTGATTGCTGGTGATAAATCGAAGGTAAAACGCTGTTGATTTATCTGGCATGGTTTAATGGGTTCACAAGGCGAGCCGGGTGCGTAAAACATCGAGGCTTGGCCGTGTAGATTGCGTAAGTGTGTAAAGCTCACGGTGTGCGCGTCTTCACGATGCATACAGGTCGCTAAATGAGGCTGTTCGCTGTGATGGTGAGAGTGAAACTGAAGTAAGTTCTGTTGATTCTTACCCGTTGCCATAAGCTGATCGTATTTTGCTTGTCGATAGGCTTGTACTCGCTCTAAATCAACACCGGATGAGAAGAGTGGAGAATCAGTGTCGACGATGTGCTGTTGAATACCATCCCACATATAGGCGATAACCAACCCATTGTTCTGAGTTAAGTTCGGCGCAAAAGCCAACAAGGTAAACGGGACAAAAGAGTGCAGGTCGAGCTGATGAAATGCTTCAGAGAGCTGACTGATGTTACGACTCGATGATAGGTTCTTGAGTAGCAAACCACGGCTGACTAAAGGTCCAACAGGGACTATGCCTTGATAGTTATTGAGTAGGCATAGCGAAAGCCCGAATTCATTGATACTGATCCAGCTACCACCGCCAGTTGGGTCGAGTGGCATGATGATATCGACACCGTTGACTCGATACTGTTTAGGTGGCATTGCTAGTGCCCGTGTCTTTTGTTCATCACGATTAAAAAAGACCTGATAACCATTTTCTTCAAGCAGCCAAGATACTGAACACATGATTATTGCTCCCTCAGATAGCTGCTGGTGGTTGGGGCATAACCAAAGGTATTGCATGTTTCGACATCAAGAAAGGTCGTGATCACCTTGATCATCGCATAGTGATGATTGGCATGCAGAGCAGCAAAGGTGACCTCTCTTTCTAACGTAGAAGGCAGGCTGGCGAATACTTGTGTATCCATTGAAACTTCGGTTTGGATCATGATAGGCGCTTCGAGATCTCTGCGGTCTAGTCGTTCAAGCCAGTTGATCACATAATGGATCTCTTTTACTGCAATTGAGCGGTCGTATTCGACGGGATGACCACGACGGCGAGTGTTGTAATCAACGGTCGCATTCTCTTTTAAAATTAAAGCGTGAAAAAGATCGAGCGTGTGACGAGTATGCTCACCAATAGAGCTTGTGACGTGCGGCTTTGCTCGTGTCAGATAGTCGCTGTCAGATATCGCTAACAAAAACTCTAGACCCTGATTCAATATCTCTACCGCTCCTTTGATGCTAGGAGAGAAAGAAGTGAGGGCGCTTGGTTGGGCTATGGGGTTCATTCATGGTCCTCGTACAAAGTTAGTCAGTGGTCGGATATTGTTGAACAAGACGTTGCTCTTCTTGCCACGCAGCGAATAAGCTCTTGAAAGAGGGAGTCTTATGGCCTCGTTGTTTTTGCTGAGCGCCAATATCAAAAAGAATGCGGTATTGCAGGAGTAGCGTAGAAAATATCTCTCGCAGCGGTGTGTTGCGATCCCAGATATGCCCAGCCTCACTGCTTGCGCCATTGACCTCAAGGATCGTGAAATCCTCGCCGTTCATTAGGCTGTGCATGTCTTTAAACTTGACGTCGAGTCGGCCAAAATGGAAACCATCGAAGTCATCGAATATCTCGTCTAAACGTTCAGTTAAAGCCTGAGTAATGTATTGATTGCCATCGCGGAAGATGCAGCCACGGCTATGGCTACCTGCGAACGCGAGTTGGAACTCTTCGCCCTCTGCGAGCACGTGATCCAATTTATCTTCATGCCTTGGTAGATACAGGTGGCTGAGTTGCCCAGCACGCGGGCTATTTTCAATTAACTGCTTGAGTGTCGACTTGCCATCACCCATCACCATTGGCGCATATTTGAGTGTGATCGAGATGATCTCGCCTTGCTTTTTGTTTGGGTAACGAACATAGAAAACGCCAGCTTCTGCCTGATAAGGCGCCTTTTCTTGCAGTAGAAAGCGAGCATTATTTGGGAAAGATTCAACATATTGCTCAAGTTGATCTTGTGTGTTGATCAGCTTGACGCCAACGCCTCGACAGCCAAGATCTGGTTTCGCTACAATCGGGAAATCAAGATCGGATTGTATGAGTGCGCTGCGTGCATCTTCAGCTTGTTTCTTACCGCTGAGATCCGTTTTGGTGAGGGTGATAAACGGAGAGATCCAACGCTGACTTGAAGATCCGGCAAGGCTTAATATCTCGTGTTTTGATTCGCCTACCATGCCGCTTAACTTGATGCTTGGGTTGGCAATGAGCGGCAGCGCCCAGTCAAAGTGCCGTAACCCTTGCATCAGGCTTTGAATCACGACTGGCGTGTAGAAGAACCAAGTCGGAAGAAACTCATAAGGAGAGACACTGCGCACGGTATCTTTTTCAAGCAAAGGCATGCCTGCATTGATTTGATGTGCTGGAATGATGCGAATATCTTGCGGTGAACTCATGATAATCCTCTAGAGTAGGTTCTATTCATTAATCGATTGCCGATAAACAGCAAAGCGATGGCACACGGGATGATGATCCATTGATATTCAGAGGCTTGCAGCCACGCTGATGTCCCTAAATAGTAGATGGCAGAGAAGACAATGCCAGTCCAGATCGCGGTGGCGCTGATGACAGCAAACAAGAAAGTAGGCAGTGGGATGGCGAAAAAGCCACTTAAGGTAAACCCGACGGTGCGAAGCCCTGGAATAAAGCGGATAACAAAAAGGCTGCTGAATGCGTTCTGACGTAATTTGGTGCGAAGCGAACGAAAGTACTTATTGGTGAGGGCTTTATATCGAACACCTCGGAAATAACGTCCTGACTTCCCTAAGTAATAAAGACCGAGATCTCCCGTGGCAATACCGATGAAAATAGCAAGCAGCGCATATTGAGGGAGTATTAGACCTTGAGTCGCGATACCTGCCGCCGTAACAATCGCCAGATCTTCAAGCAGGTAAGAAAGTGCGATGATGCCAAGCATCAGCCATAGCAGCGACTCCTCTCCTGAATGTAACCATGCTTGAATGCTCTCGACGGTGCTCATCAAATGTCCTTATCTATCCTATAGATGAATGGCTTAATCACCATTCATTGAGTGTAGTAAATTAAATAGACAGGAGGAGCAGATAAAAACTTACAGCTGATTAGTGTTTTTTTGTGTTGGATTCATTAAATTGGTGGTTTGAGTCGTGCTGTTTGACTGCTGTTTGACTGCTGTTTTGAAGCTGTTTTGAAGCTGAAGGCGTGGCATTTGGAAGCGGGTTGAACGAGAGTTTGTCGTTCGAAAATTAGGGCTTTGGGCTGAACATTTAGAAGAAAAGAAAAAGGCTGAGTCGTTAAACTCAGCCTTTCAGAACGTTAACTATGGATTACTTAAGCAATCTATTTAGTTAGGTCAATCTGGTAAACAGCAAAACCAACATCGTCAGTCGCAACACGTTTCATCGGGTATTGACCTTTTTCTTTGATGAACTCTGCTGCTTTGTCGCTTGGAGATGTTTCAAAGCGGATATCTAGCTTGTTATCCGTTTTGATTGGTGCAAATGACCAATTGTTATCCGCGCTTGGGCTCACTTGACCTTGCTCTTTGCTTACGCGAGAGATGTAGTTTGCAAGAACAGTACGGTTCTCATCTGGTGCATCAAATGCGATGAAGTCTTCACCTGTGCCTGGGAACTTAGCGCTATATGCACGGTAGTTGTTGGTGGCGATCAGGAAGTCTTGCTTCATGTCGATTGGCTTACCTTGGTAAGTTAGGCCAACAATACGCTGTGAGTCAGGGTTAACCACTTTACAGTTTGCATCGTATTTCGCAGGTTGAGTTACGTCGATTTGGTAATCAACACCGTCGATAACATCGAAGTTGTAAGTACGGAAGTTATCCCACTCGATCAACTGTTGTGGTGCAGTTGAGTTAACATCCACTTGGTTGAACTGACCTGCAGAACACTCAAGCCACTCTTTTACTTCGTGACCCGTTACCTTCATCGCAACTAGCGTGTTCGGGTAAAGGTATAAGTCAGCTGCGTTACGGAAGGTTAGTTGACCAGACTCAACCTCAGTGAAGTTTGCTGGGTCATTCTTACGGCCGCCGGCCTTGAATGGTGCAGCCGCTGAAAGTACTGGCGTACCATCTAGGTCAGGGTCACCTTGGATGAACTGTTCAACGTAATCTTTCTGTGCAAGGTTAACGATTTGAACTGTTGGATCGTCTTGTACTAGAGACAAGAAGCTGTACATCACATCGTCTGCTTTACCAATCGGTTGGTTAACAAACTCACGAGTACCAGCGTGGTCTTTTTCTAGTGCTGTTACGATGCCTTCATCAGCTGCAGCAAGCGATTTCTTCTCGATTTTGTCGTAGATAGGGCGTGCTTCTGATTGGCCTTTAACCACTTCCCACTTACCGTCTTTTTGTGCAAGTGTTAGATCCATAACACCAACGTGGCTACCCCAACGACCTGGCATTACTGCCGCAACGCCGTTCATGGTGCCAGTTTCGTTGTCGATGCCTTGAATGTCATCAAAACCTTTACCTGGGAAAACTGCGTGAGAGTGGCCGAATGCGATCGCATCGATGCCGTCTACTTCAGATAGGTAGAACGTTGAGTTCTCTTCGCCATTTTTGTATGGGTCAGTTGATACGCCTGAGTGAGGGATAGCAACGATAACTTCAGCGCCTTCTGCTTTCATTTGAGGCACTAACTCGTTAGCCGTCTCAATGATATCGCGAGCGATCACTTTACCTTCAAGGTTCTTCTTATCCCACGTCATGATTTGTGGTGGAACGAAACCGATGTAACCCACTTTTACTTCGTGCTCTACGCCAGCAGTATCTTCGAACGTGTGCGTCTTGATGATATAAGGCGTGAAGTAGTGTTCTTTGGTTTCTGCGTCGTAAACGTTAGCACTGATGTACGGGAAATCAGCGTCGTTGATAGATTCTTCTAGGAACTCAAGACCGTAGTTGAATTCGTGGTTACCTAGGTTTGCAGCGTCGTAGCTTAGTTGGTTCATAGCTTTGTATGCAGGGTGAACTTCGCCCGCTTCGATGCCTTTGTCTGCCATGTAGTCACCCATTGGGCTACCTTGCAGCAAGTCACCGTTATCAACTAATACGCTGTTGGTTACTTCGCTTTGAGCTTCTTTTACTAGAGTTGCAGTACGTGCTAAGCCGATTTTTTTCGATGGCTTGTCTTTGTAGTAGTCGTAATCCATTAGGTTGGTATGGATATCCGTCGTTTCTACGACACGTAATTTAATCACTTCATCGGTATCTGGTGTTGTTGTGCAGCCTGCTAAAGTCAAACCAAGACCCGCAAGTACAGCCAATGACAAAGGTTTCATTGCAACTTTCATTTTGTAGCTCCAAAGTGGATAGTAGAAAATTCGTTGCGTAATGTAACAAAACCGAATGAAACAATGATTACAACGAATGTTAATTCGTGACTTAGATCGATTACTTTATGGTGTTCTGCAAGACGCCTCCCAAAGCTGCTCAATCGATGCGCAACTGATATCGATAATATTAGTCCATTCATTTCACCTGCTTATCGGTAAATCCAATCCCTTATCAGCTTTTCGAATAAAAAATGAAATTTTAGAATTTCCAGTAATATAAGAGGCTCGTCATAATGCCTATATCAAGGACGTATCAGGCAGATGAATAGCAAGGATAGCTCAAAACGAAGCTTCTGTTTTCTTCTAGTGCCAATACTCCCATTCACTCAAGTGGATGAGTTAAATCCCTTGCTTGGCAAGACCAAGTAATGAATTGCTCGTAACGCGAGCCTTAAAGGAAGCACTGAAATGGACCAAGAACGTTTAACCCACCTAAAACAGCTCGAAGCGGAAAGTATTCATATTATCCGTGAAGTAGCGGCTGAGTTTGATAACCCAGTGATGATGTACTCCATCGGAAAAGATTCTTCTGTGATGCTTCATTTAGCTCGCAAAGCGTTTTATCCCGGCAAGATTCCATTCCCACTATTGCATGTAGATACGGATTGGAAATTCCGCGAGATGATTGAGTTTCGTGATCGTACGGCTAAAAAGTACGGCTTCGACCTTTTAGTACATAAGAACCCAGAAGGTATTGAGATGGGTTGTAGCCCATTTGTACATGGTTCTTCGAAGCACACTGACATCATGAAAACACAGGGCCTTAAGCAGGCGTTAAACAAGTATGGGTTCGATGCGGCTTTTGGTGGTGCGCGTCGTGATGAAGAAAAATCTCGTGCGAAAGAACGTGTTTATTCTTTCCGTGATAAGAACCATACGTGGGATCCAAAAAACCAGCGTCCAGAGCTTTGGCACACCTACAACGGTCAGGTTAATAAGGGCGAAAGCATTCGTGTCTTCCCGCTATCTAACTGGACTGAGCTTGATATCTGGCAATACATCTACCTAGAGAGCATCGATATTGTTCCACTTTACCTTTCAGACAAACGCCCTGTAGTTGAGCGTGATGGCATGCTGATCATGGTTGATGATGACCGTATGGAGCTGCAAGAAGGTGAAGTGATTGAAGAGAAAAGCGTTCGTTTTCGTACTTTAGGCTGTTACCCATTAACCGGAGCGGTTGAATCTGAGGCGAATACGCTAACAGGCATTATTGAAGAAATGCTGGTGGCGACGTCTAGTGAGCGTCAAGGTCGAGCGATTGACCATGATCAGTCGGGCTCTATGGAGCTGAAAAAGCGCCAAGGTTATTTCTAAGAATCTAAGGAAAGAAAAATGAATAGTGCAGTAGAAGCCGAATTGGCTGAACTAGGGATTGAAGGTTATCTAAGTCAGCATCAGCATAAATCTATGCTTAGATTTTTAACTTGTGGCTCGGTAGATGACGGTAAAAGTACGTTAATCGGTCGCTTGCTCCATGATACAAAACAGATTTATGAAGATCAGCTAGCAGCGGTTCACTCGGATAGCCAACGAGTGGGTACCACAGGTGAGAAGCCTGATTTAGCACTGCTTGTTGATGGCTTGCAGGCTGAGCGTGAGCAAGGGATTACGATCGATGTGGCTTATCGTTACTTCTCGACTCAAAAGCGTAAATTCATTATTGCTGATACCCCAGGGCATGAGCAGTACACGCGCAACATGGCAACAGGCGCTTCAACGTGTGATCTGGCTGTGATCTTGATTGATGCTCGTAAGGGCGTTCTGGATCAAACCCGTCGTCACTCGTTTATTTCTAACCTACTTGGTTTGAAGCATTTCATCGTCGCAGTCAACAAAATGGATCTGGTGGAGTACTCGCAAGATCGTTTTGAAGAGATTCGCGATCAGTATCTAGAGTTTGCAGAAAACCTAGAGGGTGAGACCAATATTCAAATTCTGCCTGTTTCCGCGCTTGAAGGCATTAACGTTGCAGCGCCAAGTAAAGAGCTTGCATGGTTCGAAGGCCCATCTCTATTAGAAGTACTAGAGAACGTCGACATTGACCAAAAACGCTCTGCGGGTGAATTCCGTTTCCCAGTGCAGTACGTAAACCGTCCTAACTTAGACTTCCGTGGTTTTGCAGGCACCGTTGCCTCTGGCCGTGTCAGTGTGGGTGATGAAATCAAGGCGCTGCCATCAGGTAAAACGTCTAAGGTGGCAAGTATTGTGACCTTTGATGGCGAACTTGAATCGGCGCAAGCGGGTTTGGCAGTAACGCTGACTCTTGAAGATGAAATCGATATCAGTCGTGGTGATTTGATTGTGCTGGAAAATGCGCAAATTGAATCCACTAACCATGTATTGGCTGACATCGTATGGATGACAGAGCAACCACTGCAACCGGGTAAAGCTTACGACATCAAAATCGCAGGCAAGAAAACCGTCGGTCAGGTTGAAACGGTTCGTCACCAATATGACATCAACAACCTGTCGACTTACGCTATTGATGAGTTGCCATTGAATGGTATTGGTTTGTGTGAATGGTCATTGAACGAGACTGTCGCGCTGGATAAATACCGTGAGAGTGCCGATACCGGTGGTTTCATTGTTATCGACCGCCTGACTAACGTGACGGTGGGTGCTGGTTTGATTCGAGACCGTTTGGACTCTGTTGAACAGCAAGTCGGTAACTTCTCTGCATTTGAACTTGAGTTCAACGCATTGGTACGCAAGCACTTCCCTCATTGGGATGCCAAAGATCTAAGCCAATTACTGAAGTCATAAACGACTAAGTAACAGCTTATTGAATCAGGCGGAAACCCATCGTTTCCGCCATAAAGGACGGGTATATGTGGCAACAAGGATTTGTATTAGCGATTTTGCTCGGCATCATTACTTGCCTGCTCGTTACCCGTATTAAGCCAAGCTTTATCTTTGCTGGCGCGGCGTTTATTGCTTTTATGGCTGGCATGATCGATTTGTCGAGCTTAGCCAATAACTTCACTAACTCCTCGTTACTGACTTTAATTCTTCTTATCCTCGCATCAAGTGCGTTGGAGAAAACTCGCTTAATCAGTTGGGTTAGCCGTAATATCTCTGAAGGTAGGCTAGGTACCGTGGTTGCGAAGTTGGGTATTTCCACAGCGCTACTTTCTTCTTTTACTAATAACACAGCGGTGGTTGTCTCTTTGATCGGAGCGATCAAACGTAATCAGCAACATGCGCCATCTAAACTACTTATCCCATTGTCATACGCTGCCATCTTAGGTGGAACGCTGACATTGATCGGCACTTCAACTAATTTGATCATCAATAGCTTTGTTGAAGATGCAGGGCTGCCGAGCTTAAACTTTTTCACACCAACCTTGATCGGTCTGGCGGTCTTGGTCGGTGGCGTGTTGATCCTTATTCCTCTGAGTTACTTCTTACCAAGCTACGATGATGGTTCCCAAGATGATTTGCCTTACTTTCTAGAAGCGAGAGTTGAGCCCGGTTCACCGTTAGTCGGCCGCAGCGTCAGCGAGAATAACCTCAGAGCATTGAGAAAACTGTTCTTAGCGGAAGTGATTCGAGACGGTAAAACAACCGCGTCTATAGACCCTGACTTCATACTCCAAGCTCGTGATCGACTGCTGTTTTGTGGTGATGTCGAGAGTGTTGCGACACTGCAAGAGATCCAAGGGCTAACTCTGTTTGGTCAGCACCACCTGAACGGCCAGAGCTTTGTTGAGGTCGTAGTCAGTTCATCGGCAAGCTTCTGTAATAAAACCCTCAAGACCAGCCAGTTTAGAGATCGCTTCGATGCGGTTGTGGTTGCCATTCGTCGTGGTCATGAACGCCTTGAAGGTGGCCTTGGAAACATCACATTAACCGCTGGCGATACCTTGATTTTGGTTCCAGGAAAACGTTTTGAAGAACAGCGTCAACAACACAATAAAGAGTTTGTGTTGATGAACGATCTAGACTCAAGCGCCAAGCTTGATGCCGATAAATCGACGTTTGTGTTGCTCGGCTTTGCCAGTGTGATTGGGTTATCGCTCGCTGAAGTCGTGCCGATTATTAAAGGGCTAGCGGGATTTTTATTATTGCTGGTGGCATTTGGTGTAGTACAACTTGGTGAGCTTCGCCGCCGTTTCCCCGTCGATATTGTCGTGATCGTTGGTTCGGCACTCTCTATTGCTCAACTGATGATTTCATCTGGGTTGTCTGAGCGAATGGGGCTGATGTTTATGGAAGCCTTTAATGGCTGGGGCGTGTTTGGAGCGCTAGTCGCGACCTATTTCATGACGCTGGTCCTGACTGAGTTGGTGACCAACAATGCGGCGGCGGCACTCTCATTCCCCATTGGCTACAGTATGGCCGTCGGCTATGGCGTTGACCCAATGCCGTTTATTATGGCGGTTCTGTTTGGTGCCAGTGCCAGTTTTATTTCGCCATACGGCTACCAAACCAACTTACTTGTTTATAGCGTAGGTAATTACCACCTTACGGATTATCTGCGCATCGGCATCCCAATCTCGATTGTTTATTCGGGTTTGGTGCTGACCCTAATTCCTTATTTTTTCCCATTTTAATGCTGTTTATTTAAAGGACTAATTATGACCGCAGTACTCAAACCAAAAGATGAGAATGTTGTGTGGCATCAACACTCGATTGATAAAACATTTCGCTCTGATCTGAAATCACAAAAGCCAGCCGTGCTCTGGTTCACGGGATTATCTGGTTCTGGGAAGTCGACAGTCGCTGGAGCATTAGAAAATCGCTTGGCACAGCTTGGTTACCATACTTACTTATTGGATGGCGATAATGTGCGTCATGGGTTATGTAGCGACCTTGGCTTCTCTGAGCAGGATCGCCGAGAGAATATCCGTCGTATTGGTGAGCTCGCTAAGTTGATGGCAGATGCGGGTTTGATCGTGTTGTCAGCGTTTATTTCCCCACATCAAGCTGAAAGACAGTTAGTGCGAGACTTGCTACCTGAAGGCGAGTTTTTAGAGGTGTTTGTGAACACGCCACTCGAGGTTTGTGAGCAGCGTGACCCTAAAGGCCTGTATAAGAAAGCACGAGCTGGAGAGATCCCGAATTTTACAGGCATTAGCTCAGTGTACGAAGCGCCTCAGAACCCTGAGATAGATTTACCTGCGGGTGAGAAGACACTCGATGAACTGGTGGAATTGTGTATTGATGCTTTAGAGAAGCGTAATATTTTAGCCAACTGAGATCGTTGGTATGACTAAGGCTACTCAGCTGTTTATCTGTTTATTCACGACCGATAAATAGTGCAGCCTTGGTTTACCGAGACAAGAAACCTATCCTCTAGATTCTCTTTATTCTTCTCAATATTCTTCACTTTTTACACCGTCTATTTTTTGCACCGTCGAGTGCCTAGACGGTGTAATTCACACTGCTTTTCACTTCTGTCTGTACCGTGAACTTCTGACTTAATAGAGCAATCAGTTGATCGTAATACTGCATGTTGGGTTTGTTGCCAAGTAAGGTGCACAGCTCATTACCTGTTGGACTGAATCGGTAATAAACCAGTTTAACCCCTTTTGAAATAGGCGCCAGTGACATGCTCTTACCTTGATAAGTCAGGTGTAGGGCTGGGTCGAAATCAATCTCTCCAGATTCTAATTCTGTTCCTAGAATAATCCCGAGCTCAATCAAGTGGAGCAAACTAGAGTAGGGTAGGTTGTGTTCACCAAGGTTGATGGTGTTGGTGGTGTCTCTTTTGCCAAAGCTGAAGATTCCAGCATGGGATTTAAAGCCGAGTAATAGTTTTCTGCTGTTATCACTACCAAAGCTACAACCCAGTGACGCGGCTCTTTGCAGGGTGAGTGCTTCTTTTGGTGTCATGTCTTTTAAGATCTGAAGCGCCTTCATCGACGTCGAGCCTGGGTTGGTGACTTCTCGTTTCAGTACTTGAGCCCATAGCCTCTGCATCGATGTATTGTGGATCTCTTGTGCCATATCGAAGAAACGGTATAGCCAGTCCTGATCAGGGTCTCCAGCTGCTTCATCCTTACATGAAGAGTGTGCCAACTTTAGAATCTGTTCTAGGTTCTTTTGGCGAAGCTCTCTACGTTTTTTCTCTCGTAATAGTGCCCGTTCGATAAGCGTACTCTCAGCTTTATCGTTTGGCTTTGTACTATGACTAATTAAGGAATCGAGGCCGAAGCTTTGTGCGATGTGCAGCATTCTGCTTGCACTGTCGGCAATATGAGGCTTTTTCTCATGCTTTTGCTGTGTATCGCTAGCATGCTCAATGATCACTGGCTGTTTAGTTTCTGACATAAGAGTACCGTAAGGAGACGACCCAACACCAATCGTAGTAATTAATTGCTCGCCCTAGCTTGTTAAAACGCTCGATAACAGCGTTAGAATTTTTGATTGTAGAATAACTACTTATCAAAACTATTTATTGAAAAGAGCTTCCTTGTTCTCAAGCCTTTTTCTTACGCTATTTCTGAACACTTACTTATTGTGATTGGTATAACTGTCTAAAATGTAACTCTTTATCTTATTGGTGGCTAGATTTTGCGTGCAGAGTTGAAGGTTTCAACAAAATTTTACTTTTGCTAATGATAATAAAATGTTAAATTTGTTGTGATTCTCAAGGAGGAGTTATGAATCAAGTCAATGATAACAAGCTGAAAAAACAGCTTAGTATAGGGTTATTACTCGCTACTTATGTCGCTGTTCTAGCGTACTTATCTAATTACATCGCGTAATTTAGAATAAAATAATCGTTATTAAACTGTTATTGAATGATCTCACTCGTTCAGTGACGGCAGCTCATCCTTGAGCCACCCTTCTAATGACTACATGTCGTCATATTCTTCAATCGCAGTACCTTCAATAAGATAACCGGTTTGCGCCAAGTCATGGCTTATTGACTCAGTTTTCAGCGTACCCACTAAATAGATCACATCCCATAACTGCTGGATTGGTGCACCTTTAGGGAACTTCACGTAGATGATTTGGTTTGGTGGTGGCGGTGGCACGTGGATACATGCGCCAAAGTACGGTACCAGCAGAAACTCAGTGATCATGTTCTCATCGCCTTCCAATGGAATCACAAAGCCAGGAATTTTGACTGTGCTGCCATTCAGCTCTGGGCGAACAGCGCCAAGTGTCGATTGTTGAGGTTTGTCCATGCTGTCGTGGTTAACCATCGGCATGCCAAATGAGTCGAGTTGTGCTCGCTCTGACTCTGGAATCAAGTCAATCCAATCGAGTGTTAATACCGATTCGTCAGTCTGAGTGGTTTCAGCGTGAGCTGTGCTGATAAATGGGAACATAAGTAACCCAAGTATCAGTAGGAATTTGCGTTGCATCGTAGGTTCCTATTTTAGATTCTAATAGTCATGCCATCAGACAATGACTGACGGTAAGCCCTGAAAGCGGGAATAAAGCCGATAATGATTCCAGCAACTTGCACCAACATAAGCAGTTTCCACTCATGAGGTGTGATTGCGGATATCGATATGTTGATACCATAACTTTGTTGCACAATAGGAGCAACTAGTGCGATCAAGGCAAACAACACGGCAACACCCAATGTGATACCGAGGAAGGTTAGGGCACTTGCTTCACTGATCAGTAAACCAAACACATGACGAGGCCTTGCTCCCATCGCGCGCAGAATGGCCATCTCTCGACGTCTTTCTTGCAAGCTAGTGAGTAGACTACTCAGCATCCCTAACAGTCCCGCGATTACAACAAACCCTGAAACAATCAGTAGTGCTTGTTCTGCTACTGCCATCATTCCCCATAATTCGTGAAGCGCAATGCCTGGCATAATGGCGCTCAAAGGTTCTTGGCGGTAGTTATTGATTTCTCGTTGCAGTGCAAAGGTTTGGATCTTCGATTTAAGGCCAACCATCATCGCGGTAATCTGCTTCGGTTGGAAGTCACGTTGCTTTAGCGCTTCAGCATTCGGTGTGTGCCCGAGGTTAGCCCCCGATTCCCAACCAACGTGAATCGCTTCAATGGCCTCTAACGAAACATGCACCGTTTTATCTACTGGTGTGCCGGTTGGCGCGAGTATTCCGACAATGGTGAAGGGCAGGTTATCATGGCGACTAAAGGCAACATCACTGATACCGTGCGCCAGAATGATGTGATCACCGATTTTGTAATCTAACTTCTTCGCGACATCGGCACCAATCACTACATCAAATAGCTGATTAAACTCTTTACCTTGCTGAAAAGTAAGTGGTTGCTTACTTCCATAGCGATAATTTTCGAAGTAGCTATGGTTCGTGCCCATTACGCGGAAGCCTTTATGTGAATCACCTAATGAGATTGGGATCGCCCACTTTACAGCGTTGTGCTGGCTAAATTCTTCATAGCTTTTCCAGTCGATGTTGTTGGTCGCATTACCGATTCGAAATACGGAATAAAGCAGCAGGTTTACCTGACCAGAGCGGCCACCGACGATAAGGTCAGTACCTGATATCGTATTCGCAAAGCTGCTCTTAGCTTCGGTTCTTACACGTTCCACACCGAGTAATAGAATGACTGACACCGCCACGGTGAGAATAGTCAGAATGGCTGTGGCTTTACGGTTGAGTACGCTTTTTAAGGCTAAGTGAGTAATTACTTTCATACGACAACCTTAGCTTGGTTAACGGTTTTTAAATCTATGGTTCGAGTGAACAGTTTTTCTAGTGTTGGATCGTGACTGACAAAGATCAGGGTAGAACCCGCCTGATTCGCTTGTTCTAGCAACAGTTCGATAAAGGCTTCTCGGTTGTCATGATCCAGAGCCGATGTCGGTTCGTCGGCAATAATGATTTTGGGTTGGCCGATCAAAGCACGAGCGGCAGCAACACGTTGCTGTTGACCAATACTCAACTCGGTAACGGGCTTGTCCATTAGAGCTTGAGGTAGCTTTAATCTGAGCAACAACTCTTGAGCGGTTGCTTGCAGGCTGTTCTGACTTTCAGTGACTTGCTGCTTACGAATCTTAGAAAACTGACAAGGAAGCGTCACGTTGTCGATGACTGACAAGTAAGGAAGCAGGTTAAATTGTTGGAATATATAACCAATATGATCGGCTCTGAATTTGTCTCTCTGGCGAGGTGTTAGCTGTGTGAGATCTTGGCCAAGGATAGATACTTCGCCTTGTTCAGCTTGGTTGATTCCGGTCAGTAACCCTAACAATGTTGATTTCCCGCAACCACTAGGCCCTTTGATGAAAAGGTGCTCTTGGGCTTGGATATGCAGTGAGGGGATCTCTAGCGTTGGGGGCAATTCAGGCTTCCAACGAAAGCTGATATTTTCGAGTTTGACCACAAGTGATGAACTGTCAAAAGACATATTAGCTCCAATAATTAAAGCGGTGTCTCTACTGGACAGTTATTAGAATAATAAATTCCCAGAGCACACCGATTTGTACAGCCAAGTAAGTGAATACTTACTTGGCTGCTTATCTACGTTTAATTCAATCTAATGCTAATTAGAATCGAAAACTAATACGATCTGCGTTAAGTACTTCTTGAATTTGAGCACTGTCAGTTAGCAGGTTCACAGTCATTGATTTTGTGTTGCTGAACTTAGAGAACCACTGAGTATTCACGGTATCCAGTTTTTCAATGTCAGAACATTGGTAGTGGTACTCGACAGTGAACTCACCGTGGCCGCCTTCTGAGTGGTCATGGCTTTCGTGGTCATCATGATCGTGCTCAGCATGGTCATGGCCTTTGTGGTCGTCATGATCGTGTTCCGCGTGGTCATGGTCTTTGTGGTCGTCATGATCGTGCTCAGCGTGGTCATGACCTTCGTGGTCGTCATGTTCGCCTTCAGCGTGGTCATGGCCTTCATGGTCATCATGATCGTCTTCTAGGGTGTTCGTCACTGACTTGAACTTCAAAGTACAGCTTGCATTGTTGAAACCAAATAGTTCTTCTGGCTTGTTCAGTTGCGCAATCGCTTGTTCAAACACTTTCTTTTGCTCGGCAGTTTCTGGAGCATGTTCAAAGCCAACCACATCAGCGCCGGGAGCTGTTACTTCAACAAGCAGCTCTTGCCCATCTTGAGCGATGTTCACTTCAACTTTACCGTGCACGTGTGCTTCGTGAGAGCGGAATTCTTCGTTAGCTAGAACATTCGTTGAGACAGTCATGCCGATAACAACGGCTAAAATAGTAGGTTTCATGTTTTTTTCCTGAATAAAGGTTAATTAAAAAGTAGTGGTAATTAAGCGATATTTACAGGAGGTGAACGTGCTAAATAAGCGAAATACAGGCGCTGTAACGAAATTACTGACTCTGTAATAGTGGCTGTAAATTCTGAATGGAACTCTGGAACTTGTGGCAGTGAGTGCGCAGTAATGAACTGATTTATCGAAAACAGCTCACAGTGATGCGAAGTGTGGTGATCGGGGTCAATATCCACCATATGTGTTGCCGCTAACACGCTTAACATGAGCATCAGCCCAAGCAAGAAGCCTGTTTTGCGTTTCACATTGTTAGGTGTGTTTTGCCACATGAGTATGATTAACCACAGAATTAAAAAAGGATACTGTTATAATATAACAATATCCTTTGGTCAGGTCTCGAAAAAGACGCGAATATCTTATTAAAGGCTCGCTTTAATCAACTCAATGACTTGAGTGACTTCTGATTCGTTTAATGCCCCTTCTTTAACAAACAAGATTTTACCTTGCTTGTCTTGAACTATAATCGCAGAGCTTTCTTCTTTTAAAGCCCATGATGACGCTACCGTGCCGTCTTCATCTAGCACCATAGAAGACCATGGAAATTCTTCTTTGCTACTTTCTGCTGACGATTTAACAAAAGACCCAGTACCCCAAATCGCATCATCTTGGTTGATGATGGTAGTGGTTTGGTAGCTGTCTTCTGCGAATTTCGATGCTGTGATGGCTGCCATCAGTGGTGCGTTGAGCTCTTTCGAGCTGCTACGGCCTGCAATAGCTTGAACGACGCGAACTTTACCTAGAAGATCATTGGTTGCCCAAGCTTGATATCCGGTATTTCCGTCGTTTAGTACGATTTCACCATAGTTGCTAACATCGACAGCAGGCAGAGTTGTACCTACAGATAGGTTGTGAGCATTGGCGAAGAGTGGAGAGGCTGCGGCTAAAAAAGCCAGTAGAGTTTTGTTTTTCATTATATTTTTGTTCCGCTTATTGGTTTGCTCTGGAAGTATAATATGAAATTTGAAAAATGCCTCTTTAACTTTTTTATCGTACGACGTAGAAATAAGTTGCAGGCTTGTTACCAAAAGGTATAATGCATCAATATCGAGATGAACAATAGATTATCTTGCTGTTTGCTAAAGGAATTAGCGATTGAATGTGCTTTGAATACGTTGGTGTTCAGGTACGTGACTGTAGTACTCAAATGGAATTGAGGTTGTATTATGTTAAGAAAATTTTCTACTTATCGTCCACATCAGGTGGCACGTTTCGTTAAAGTCCTATTCAAAGGCCAGTTTGCTATTGAGGGTATCGGAGAGTTTCGCTTCGACCAAGGCAAAGTGCTTCTTCCTGAAGTTTCAGACAAACAAAAGCTCACTATTTTTAAAGAAGTTAACGGCACCATTGCTGCGCTGCCGGTGTAACTGACTGTTATAGATTTGCATTGCGTCAAATAGATTTCCAATGAAAAAGGGCTTCCTAGCGGAAGCCCTTTTTTAATGGGTGTTGTTCTAGTTTGTATGCCTAACACACATTATTGCGGAGGGAAGCACACACCCGTACCGCCTAACCCACAGTAACCGTTAGGATTTTTGGCTAGGTATTGTTGGTGGTAGGTTTCTGCGAAAAAATATTTCCCAGCAGGCAGAACTTCCGTCGTGATCTCGTTGCCTAATGATTCAGTCATTGCTCGTTGATATTCACGTTTAGAGTGCTCGGCGACGGCTTGTTGCTGTTCGCTGAATGTGTATATCGCGGAACGGTACTGAGTCCCTAAGTCGTTGCCTTGGCGCATACCTTGGGTTGGGTTATGGCGCTCCCAAAAGGTCTCAAGTATTCGAGCTAAAGATGTTTGTTCGCTATCAAAAATGACACGAACGACTTCGGTATGACCGGTTTGTCCGCTGCATACCTGCTCATAAGTGGGATTGACTGTGTATCCACCAGCGTAGCCAACGGATGTGGAAATAACACCATCAAGTTGCCAAAACAAACGCTCAGCTCCCCAAAAGCATCCCATACCAAGTAGGACTTCTTGTTGGGAACCCATAGGAGCATCGAGTAAGTCAGTTTGATTGACAAAATGGCGCTCAGTGATTCGGATTGGGTCTGAATTTCCCGGTAATGCGGTTGCTGCGGAAACCAGTTGTTGTTTGTTTAGCATGTTATATTCCTTTTCGCATACGTTTACCGCGTAAGTTAACATTAGATCCAGGTTTATATTAACTGTAGGTTCATATTAACGGCTGGTTCATATTGATTAAGTCTTTAAATTAGACCGTGTTATTCCAAGATTTATTACAGACTCAATGTCTTTTTAGCGGTATTATTTCTTTTCATTTATTAACGTATTGATAACTTCTTCACCAATTAAGCATGATAAGAAAAACTTTACCAGTTCTGATTGGCACTCTATTGTCATCGACGCTCGCTTTCGCTGATGTTTCCCTTGAAATTAAAGGGCTTAATGGAGCGCTTGAGGATAATGTTGATGCTTATCTGAGTGCGATTCCTGAAGAAGAGTACTCGGTTTCATTAAGGTTCCAATCTCGCTTGGAGTCTATGATAAAAGAAGCCCTGAATGCGTTAGGTTACTACCACCCTAATATCACATTTTCTCACCCCGAAGATGATACCGAAATGACCGTTACGGTTGAGCCGGGAGAGCCTGTTGTTATTTATACTTCAGATATCGTTCTGACTGGTGAAGCCAAAGATGATCCTGACTTTTTGGCTTTGATAGCTAGAAGTAAGCTGTCTAAAGGTTCGATTCTGAATCATGGCAATTATGATTCTTTGAAATCATCGATCCGCAACCTTGGATTAGCGAAAGGCTACTTCGATGGGTCGTATGATCTTAGCAAGCTAGAAGTCGCCCCTGAATTAAACCGTGCTTATGTCCGCCTTCATTATAACAGTGGTATACGCTACCACTTTGGCACAACTACAGTGACGGGCAGTCAAATTGAAGATGACAAAGTTCAATCTCTCAAGCCGTTTAAAGATGGCGAACCTTACTCTATTACCAAAGTCGGCGAGTACAACCAAAACTTGTCGAATACAGATTGGTTCTCCTCGGTATTTGTTGAGCCAGATTTAAGTCAGTTAGGCGAAGGCCGAGAAATCCCGATGAAGGTTAGCCTTGCTCCGCAAGCTCGTAACCAAATCGAAACGGGTATCGGTGTCTCAACAGACCTTGGTGTGAAAGGCACTCTTAAATGGAAAAAACCTTGGGTTAATGACAGAGGCCATAGCTTCAATAGTAGCTTGTCGATCTCCAAGCCTGAGCAGACGATCACTGCAGCTTATAAAATCCCATTGGATGACGTACTTAATGACTACTACCAAGTTAAGTACGGTATGAAAAATTTGGATAATCGTGATACCAAGAGTTTGGAATCCAACCTCGCCTTAGAAAGATATTGGCGTCTGGACAATGGCTGGCAACGCACGGTGTTCATTAGATACTTGGTCGAAAACTATGAACAAGGTTTACAAGATGACTTGGCACAGTTTGTTTTGCCGGGTTTCTCTTTCTCACGAACTCGAACGCGAGGTGGTTCGATGCCGATGTGGGGCGATAAACAAACCATTATGTTTGAAGCGGCCGATGATACCTTGTTATCCGAAACTAAGGTTGTTCGTTTTCAAGGCCAAACCGCTTGGATTAGAAGCATTGGCGATAACCACCGAGGCCTAACTCGGCTTCAATTTGGCGGTAACTTTGCCGACGAGTTTGAGAAGCTGTCTCCTTCCCTAAGATTCTTTGCCGGTGGTGATAACAGTATTCGTGGTTATGGCTATGAGTCGATCTCTCCGCGCGATGAAAGTGGCGCTTTAACGGGTGCAAAATTTATCGCAACCAGTTCGTTTGAATACCAATACCGCTTGGTTGGAAACTGGTGGGGCGCTGCATTCTACGATATTGGTGATGCATTTAATGACAAGCCAGAGTGGAAGCACGGCACCGGTGTCGGGGTGCGTTGGGCGTCCCCCGTTGGTCCAGTGAGTCTAGATTTTGCTTGGGGCCTAGATGCGAAGAAAGGCGATGAGTTCCAACTGCACTTTAGTTTAGGACCTGAATTATGATCAAAGTGATGGGCAAGTGCCTGAAATGGACGTCGATCTCATTGACGTCTATTTTGCTATTGTTGATAGCCCTGCTCGGTTTTGTTTTGTTCACCAATCCAGGGTTGAACACCGTGTTGTGGGGCGCTGAAAAAGCATTACCACAACTTAAAGTGGAAAGTACTAAAGGAGCCCTGTTCCCAAGCTTTACGCTTAATAATGTTCAGTTTAAAGATGACAGCCTGCATATCGACACCAAGGTTCAAAAGCTGAACTTGGCTATTAACCCTCGTTGTTTGCTTGATCCTAAGCTGTGTGTTGATCGTTTAGCGATTCAAGGGTTGGACTTCGCATTGACTGAACTGCCTCCCCCCTCTACAGAAGAAGTAGAACCGACTCCGCCCCTAACATCAGTGAAAACACCATTACCAATAGTGATCAATCGCATCGCTTTATCTGATATCAAACTGAATATCTTGGGTCATGAAATCGAATGGGGTCTGTTCTCAACGGCTCTGAGCATGCAGGGAGAAACGCTGACGGTATCGCCAACCTTGTTCAATGACCTAAAAATTAAGCTTGCTGAATCGACAGAAGAACCGCAAACAGAAACGGTAGAACCAGAGGCTGCCACTAAAACGGCTATCGAGTTACCTGAAGTCTTAATTCCTTTGCAGGTTGTACTTGAGCGTTTTGATCTTAACCGTTTCACCTTAGAACAAGAAACACCAATCGTTGTTAATCACCTTGGACTAGAGGCACGCGCGGGTAAACACACGGTTGATGTTTCAACTCTCGAACTCGATATGCCACAAGTAAGCGCAAATCTAACGACGAAGGTTGAGCTTAAAGGTGATTACCCGTTAGAGCTGTCTTTGGATACGTTAGTGAAAGAAACCGACCTTGCTGGGCAGAAGCTATCCCTGAAAGCGCAAGGTAGCGTAGCTAAACTAAACTTAGATTCCGAGTTTTCTGAATTGATTGAGGCAAAGCTGTCTGGGGATATTCAACCCTTAGAGCCAACTCTACCATTTGACCTTCTTTTAGAGGGCGGACAAGCGCAGTGGCCTCTTACCGGAAAAAGCGATTACCAAGCGACAATTGAGAAATTCAAAGCTAATGGCTCACTAGATAGTTTCAATGTTCTACTTAAAGGTGGGGCCGATGGTAAGGAAATCCCTGAGTTATCAATCGATCTACAGGGTAAAGGCACCACGGAACAGATCGAGCTCGAGCGTCTAAAGCTCAACACGCTAGGCGGTGAACTTAACGGTGTCGTTAAAGCGAATTGGAAGAGTCTCGTTAACTGGCAAGCTGACGTGACACTCAAAGACATTCAGCCGGGCCTGCAATGGCCAGAAGCCGAGGGTAACATTAGCGGAAGCATCGTCACCTCGGGTGAGTTGACGGAAGCGGGCGGTTGGGCGATTGAATTGCCTAAACTGGATATTGAAGGGATCTTGCGAGAGTACCCTCTGGATATCGAAGGTCAGTTGTCTGCGTCAGATCGCAGCGCGAGCGGTGAACCAAAGCTGAAAACCAGCGGTTTGAGCTTGGCTCATGGTGTGAACTCGATTAAGGCACAGGGGCAACTTGATAAGCAATGGGACATGGGCGTTGAGATCTTCTTCCCTGAGCTTGCAAAAAGTAGTCCTGAGCTGAAAGGTAGAGTGATCGGTAGCATCCAACTTAGCGGCCCAACGAAAGAGCCTGAAGTCGATCTTGCTTTAAATGTTGATAAGGTCGATTGGAATAACGAAGCAACACTAGAATCCTTGTCGCTTAATGGCTCTTTGGTTCCTCTGCCATTACCTGAAGCCCAAGCCGATCTTGTACTCAAAGCTAAGAACTTAACCTATCAAGATCAAAACGTGGAAAGTATTGATCTCACGGTGAGTGGTGGTGAGAAGAAGCATACCGTGACACTTGATGTGATATCCGACATCGTGTCTACAAGCTTAGCTATTTCCGGTGAGTTGATTCAAAAGCCTTCTCTTATTTGGGATGGGTCGTTAGACAGAGTCAAAATTACCACGCAACAGGGGCCTTGGGTGTTAGATCAACCTGTCGCGATTAAGGCGGATGTCGACAAGCAGTTTGCCGATGTACAAGCACACTGTTGGAATCAATCGGGTTCGAGTGTATGTCTGGATGAAGACGTTCGTGTCGGGAAATCAGGTGAGGCGAAATTGGCGATCAACCAATTCGACTTCGAACAGATTAAAGCTTTTGTGCCTAAAGAGACGCAACTACAGGGCTTAGTGAATGCGACCGCTCATGCTAAGTGGTCTGAACAAGGTGAGCCTGAGGTTACGGTAAGCGTTGATATGCCGAAAGGTCAGGTTGTTCAACAAGTTGGTGAGCCAATCACACTGGGTTGGGAAAGTATTGCATTGAATGCCCAGCTGAAAGATAACAAATTGGATGCCGATTTTAAGCTGGATGTTTCCGACAATGGTGACCTGTCTGGTACGGTGTCGTTACCGGATATTCTTGCCGAAGACAAAATGGTCGATGCTGCAATTAAGCTGACCACGTTCCACCTCGATTTCTTGCAACCAATCCTAGGTGAGTACAGCCTATTGAAAGCCGACCTTGAGAGTGATCTTCAAGTTAAAGGCTCTTTAATACACCCTCAAGTTTTTGGTCAGTTCTCGGTTGATGGTATTCAAGTCAAAGGCGACGTTACGCCTGTTGATGTGAAAGATGGCCGTATCGATCTCGACTTTGATGGTTATAGTGCAAAACTGGATGCGAATGTAGAAACGCCTGACGGCCACCTTGATATTGAGGGAACCGGAGATTGGCAAGATCTTAAAGCATGGCACTCTAACGTTAGAGTTTTTGCCGATGAGTTGATGGTTGATATTCCGCCGATGGTCAAGGTTAAGGTCGTGCCTGATATGACCATTGATGTCACACCAGAACTGGCGAAAATTACCGGTGATATTGCACTACCATGGGGACGAATTGTGGTAGAAGACTTACCACCGTCAGCGGTTGGTGTGTCTTCTGATCAGGTGATATTGAACAAAGATCTTGAGCCTGAAAGTGAAGATACGATCCCATTTAATGTGATGACCAATATTAATATCTCCATTGGTGATGACTTTAAATTGTCTGCCTTCGGTCTTGAAGGCGACTTGGTTGGTAAGCTCAATGTAGCTCAAAAAGACCAAGGCCCATTCATCACTGGTGAAGTGAATATCGTCGATGGTACTTACCAATCATTCGGGCAAGACCTCTTGATCGAAGAGGGTAAAATTCTAATGAATGGTCCACCGGATCAACCATATGTAGCCATCAATGCGATTCGTAACCCTGATAATACTCAGGATGATGTGACCGCAGGTATTCGAGTTACAGGCCCTGCGACAGAGCCGACCATCGAGATTTACTCTGATCCAGCGATGCCACAAGCGAACGCGCTGTCTTATATTCTGCGTGGCCAAGATATCGATGGTGAGTCGAGCGGTTCGATGACAACAACCTTGATCGGTTTGAGTTTGGCGAAGAGTGGTAAGGTTGTTGGCGAAATCGGTGAAGCCTTTGGTGTACAAGATTTACAACTGGATACAGCAGGCTCTGGGGATGACTCTCAGGTTACGGTAAGCGGCTATATTCTCCCTGGTTTACAGGTGAAATATGGTGTGGGTATCTTTAACTCGTTAGGCGAGTTTACCGTTCGTTATCGATTGATGCAGGATCTCTACGTTGAGGCAGTATCGGGTCTAGACAGTGCTGTGGATCTTCTCTATCAATTTGAATTTGAGTAACACTTTGAGCGGTGATTGATTAGCGGATGACGAATGCTACGGAGTGAGTATGCAGCACCTCGTTTTTGTTTATGGGACATTGAGAAAAGACCAATCAAACCACCACTATTTAAAACAGTGTGAGTGTTTAGGAAGGTTTGACACACCTGAGGAATACGCACTTTTTGATTTAGTTGCGTATCCGGCGATGATTTTCGGAAAGAAAAGTGTCGCTGGCGAGGTCTATATCATTAACGACGAAATTTTGGAGTCGCTCGATCGGCTAGAAGATGTTCCTGTTGAGTATCGTCGCGAGCAAATAGAGACTATATTTGGATTAGCATGGGTATATTTGTATCAGCTTGATCTAACAGCTAATAAAGAAATACTTTCGGGTGACTGGTGTAAGCGGGACAACCCGCTATAGTGAATGAACTACTGGAAGCATTCTGACGTAATAGCTAAAAGTCTCAATGTACGAGCTAGTCTTTTCCATCAGGAGGAAATTATGAAATATATATTATTGGTGCTATCAGTAATGCTATTTGGTTGTGCGCAAACCCCGCCACCAACATCAATGAATACGACCGATTGGCAGAGCTTTGGCGAAGAAATGGCGCTAAAAGGGAAAACCAAACAGACTGAAGCAAGTTTGGCAGAAGCTGCGTCTTCACCATCTATTGATGCCGATTTGTATGCGGCTTACGACCAAGGTTATGAAGTGGGTAAAACTCAGTACTGTTCGCAGAACCCGCGAGCGCTAGGACGCCGCGGTGAGACCTACCTTGGCATTTGCGATGACGTCGATAAATGGTTCCGTTTTAATTACGAGCGTGGTGCTGAATCAAAGTATAGCGTTCAATAGTTCGGTGATTGTTTAATTCAGCGAACAACAAAAAGCCAGCATATAAATGCTGGCTTTTTTAATGACGTTATTTTGAGAAATAAACGAGAGAATTAGTCTCGGTTAAGCTCAAGAAACTCTTCTACTTTGCGAACCATGTCTGTTGAGCCAACAAAGAAAGGTACACGTTGGTGTAACTCAGTTGGTTTGATGTCCATGATACGTTGAGCACCGTCTGAAGCGATACCACCAGCTTGTTCCATAAGGAAAGCAATTGGGTTGCACTCGTAAAGCAAACGCAGTTTACCTTGAGGATGGCTTTGTGTGCTTGGGTATAAGTAGATGCCACCTTTCAGCAGGTTACGGTGGAAATCTGATACTAGAGAACCAATGTAACGAGAGGTGTAAGGGCGGTTATCACTTGGCTCATCTTCTTGGCAGTACTTGATGTACTTTTTAACACCCGTAGGGAAGCGGAAGTAGTTACCTTCGTTGATCGAGTAGATCTTACCTTCATCAGGGATCATCATGTTTTCATGAGATAGACAGAAGGTACCCAGTGATGGGTCGTAGGTGAAACCATTGACGCCAGCGCCTGTTGTGTAAACAAGCATGGTTGAAGAACCGTAAATTACGTAACCAGCTGCGACTTGTTTGTGTCCAGGTTGTAGGAAATCTTCTTGTGTTGGTGGGGTACCAATCGGTGACACTCGGCGGTAGATAGAGAAAATCGTACCAACCGATACATTCACATCGATGTTTGAAGAACCATCAAGTGGATCCATCAGAACAACGTATTTTGCGTTTTTGTTGAGCTCTTTATTGAAGGCAACAGCTTCGTCTTCTTCTTCACTTGCAACGCCACAAACTTGGTCACGAGCTTCTAGAGCCGCTTTAAATTTGTCGTTCGCGTAAAGGTCTAGCTTTTGTTGCTCTTCACCTTGAACGTTGTCTGTACCAACAGCGCCAGTAATGTCGACAAGACCTGCTTTGTTGATTTCACGGTTAACAATTTTCGCAGCAAGACGAATTGATGACAAAAGGGATGATAGATCACCACTTGCATGGGGAAAGTCACTTTGTTTTGCAACAATGAACTCACCAAGGGTGCGCATCTCAGACATGTTATTTCCTTAAACTTCTCTCAATATTAGGGGGGATTTGAGCACTGTAGATTAGGCCTCTTGAGTGGGCTTTATTCATCTAGACGCTTACCTAAATTCTAAAGGTTAGATCTTTTTAATGGTAATGAACTAAGCGACACAGATCTCACTTACTATGTCGACTAAATTTGTTTTGCATTGCTGCTCGCTTTTAATCGCCATTTAATGATAATGAGTGCAAGTAGTTTGATTTAGACATGGCTCATTTAGCCAAGCGTTTGGAAGCAATATATGCATATTCACATCTTAGGAATTTGTGGCACCTTCATGGGTGGTGCCGCGGTATTGGCTCGTCAATTAGGTCACAAGGTTACGGGTAGTGACGCGAATGTTTACCCTCCAATGAGCACTTTGTTGGAATCACAAGGGATTGAAATTATTGAAGGGTTCGACCCCAGTCAATTAGAGCCAAGGCCTGATCTCGTGGTTATCGGTAATGCCATGAGCCGTGGTAACCCGTGTGTTGAGTATGTATTGGATAATAACCTTAGATACACATCAGGCCCGCAATGGTTGCAAGAATTTCTACTGCATGACCGTTGGGTATTAGCGGTATCGGGAACGCATGGCAAGACAACAACATCGAGCATGCTGGCTTGGATTTTAGAAGACTGTGGCTATGCGCCTGGCTTCTTAGTTGGCGGCGTGTTGGGTAACTTTGGTATCTCTGCTCGCCTTGGTGAAAGCATGTTCTTCGTGGTCGAAGCCGACGAATATGACAGTGCTTTTTTCGATAAACGATCTAAGTTCGTTCATTACCACCCAAGAACCTTGGTGATGAATAATCTTGAGTTCGATCATGCGGATATCTTTGACGATCTTGAAGCGATCAAGCGACAGTTCCATCATTTGGTTCGCACTGTGCCAAGTAATGGTCGTATTTTCTCACCGAAGCAAGATACGGCTATTGAAGATGTTCTATCTCGTGGGTGTTGGAGTGAGACTGAATCGAGCGGCGAACTTGGCGATTGGGATGCCAAGAAACTGGTTAAAGATGGCTCTAAATTTGAGGTCTATTTCCAAGACGAATGTGTTGGAACCGTAGACTGGGATTTGGTTGGCGATCATAACGTAAGTAATGCCTTGATGGCGATTGCGGCGGCAAGACATGTTGGTGTGACACCCGACTTAGGATGTGAATCACTGGCGACTTTCATTAATACCAAGCGTCGCTTAGAGTTTAAAGGCGAAGTGGCAGGTGTTTCTGTCTATGACGATTTTGCTCATCATCCTACAGCGATTGAACTTACGCTGGGTGGCTTACGTAATAAGGTCGATACGAAAAAAATCATTGCTGTTTTAGAGCCTCGTTCTGCCACCATGAAGCGTGGTGTGCATAAAGAAACCTTGGCTGATTCGCTCAAACAGGCGGATTCTACCTACTTATTCCAACCGGATAATATTGATTGGTCTGTACAAGATGTTGCCAATGCGTGCCATCAACCCGCACATGTAAGTGATGACATGGATGCATTCGTTGCTAGAATTGTCTCAGAGGCACAAGCGGGCGACCAAATCTTAGTAATGAGTAATGGTGGCTTTGGTGGTATTCACCAGAAATTGTTGGATGCGTTGGCACTCAAAGGCTAACGGCATCCACGACCTTATATTTTGAAGTACTTGAGAACATGACAAAACACGATAAAGCTATAACCCTCGCTTTCACTGGCGCATCAGGTGCGCCTTATGGCCTGCGTTTACTTGAATGCCTTTTGGCGGCGGATTATCAGGTCTATTTACTGATATCTTCGGCAGCGAGAGTGGTGTTGGCGACCGAGCATGAACTTAAGTTACCTGCAGGGCCCGATGCCGCGAAACAAGCTTTGGTTAAGCATTTAGGCTGCGACCCAGAAAAGCTGGTGGTGTGTGGCAAAGATGATTGGTTCTCACCGGTTGCCTCTGGTTCTGCAGCGCCGAAGCAGATGGTCGTTTGCCCATGCTCAGCGGGAAGCTTGGCTTCAATTGCTCATGGCCTGTCAGATAATCTGATTGAGCGTGCTGCAGATGTGGTCATGAAAGAACGAGGCCAACTGTTGTTGGTGGTTCGTGAGACGCCATTCTCGACGCTGCACTTAGAGAACATGCATAAGCTATCGACTATGGGCGTGACGATCATGCCTGCCGCTCCGGGTTTTTATCATCAACCCAAGTCGATTGAAGATCTGGTCGATTTTATGGTGGCGCGCATTTTGGATCATCTTGGCATCGAGCAAGGTTTAGTGCCACGTTGGGGTTACGATCAACGTAATTGATCCAAACTTGATAGCTTATTGTTAAAATTCGAATTACAATTCTGAACACTCATCGGGGAGCGAACCATTCAAATAATGAATGCGAGCTGAGATCAAGCAAGTGCTTGGGACCCGTAAACCTGAACCAGATAATGCTGGCGTAGGAATTGAGTTAGGAACAACTTCTACCGTTCTCCTCCCTCAAACCTGTGCCGCTCAGACCATGGAGAGCGTCCAGTGAAATTCACATTAACAACTCTTGCTGTTACTACAGCCATCTCTTTTTCTGCCTTTGCTGCAGACAATACCCTAACGGTTTATACCTATGATTCTTTTGCTGCGGATTGGGGCCCTCGTCCTGCCGTTGAAAAAGCATTTGAAGAAAAGTGTGGCTGTGATGTGAACTTTGTCGCGCTAGAAGATGGCGTGTCTATTCTGAACCGCTTACGTCTTGAAGGTGGGAACAGCAAAGCTGATATCGTGTTAGGCCTAGATAACAATCTGATGGCTGAAGCGAAAGCGACGGGCTTATTGGCTGAGCACAATGTTGATACTTCATCAGTAACGCTTCCTAATGGTTGGAACGACAGTACTTTTGTCCCTTATGACTTTGGCTACTTTGCGTTTATCTATAACAAAGAGAAACTAGCAAACCCACCTAAGAGCTTGAAGGAACTGGTTGAGCAGCGTGACGACCTCAAGGTCATCTACCAAGACCCACGTACATCAACACCAGGTCAAGGCATGATGCTATGGATGAAGTCAGTATACGGTGATGAAGCGACAGCAGCTTGGAAGAAGCTCGCTCAGAAAACGGTTACTGTGACTAAAGGTTGGTCTGAAGCTTACTCTATGTTCTTAAAGGGTGAGTCGGACTTAGTCTTGTCTTACACGACCTCTCCGGCTTACCACATCATTGCAGAAAGTGATTCTAAGTACGCAGCAGCAAGCTTTGAAGAAGGTCATTACACTCAAGTGGAAGTGGCAGCGAAAGTTAAAGGCAGCAAGAACGAAAAGCTTGCCGATGAGTTTATGGCGTTTATCCTAAGTGATGAATTCCAATCTGCGATGCCAACGGGCAACTGGATGTACCCAGTGACGGATATCGAGCTACCAAAAGGGTTTGAGCAGTTAACGGTACCGCAGAAAGCTCTGAGTTTTACGCCTGAAGAAATCGCTGCTAAGCGTAAGCCATGGATTCGTGAGTGGCAGAGTGCACTTACTTTTTAAAAGATTAGCTTTCTAGCTTAACTTTCTAAAGATGAGTTTCCTAAAATTCAGCTTTCTAACTTTCTGTATTTAAAGGTTCGTTCGATATTAACTGAGTGAACCACTTACGGTAAAAAATCAATTTATGATAAAGAAAACACCTAAGGTCGGGATCTGGGTTGCGATACTCATTACCGCCTTTGTGGTTTCAGCAGTTGGGGCATTGCTTAGCAATGCCCCTTCTCTTGATATCAGCCAAGTATGGTCCGATCCTTACTATTGGCATGTAACGAAATTCAGTTTTTATCAAGCGACACTCTCAACTGTGCTGAGTGTTGGCTTTGCTATACCTATTGCTCATGCTTTGTGTCGCAGGCAATTTTTTGGGCGAGCTCTGTTGTTAAGGCTGTTCGCGTCGACCTTGGTTCTACCTGTGTTAGTCGGTGTGTTTGGTTTGCTTGCAATTTATGGCAACAGTGGTTGGTTAGCTAAATTTCTGGCGAACTTCGATATTGAATTACCATTATCCATCTATGGATTGAATGGCATTTTGCTCGCACATGTCTTCTTTAATCTGCCCTATGCCAGTCGTTTACTTTTACAAGCTTTAGATACCGTGCCTGCCGAGCAACATAAGCTGTGTGCTCATTTGGGTATGAGTCATTGGAATAAATTTAAATGGGTCGAATGGCCGCGATTGAGACAACAACTGCCTCATGTATGTGGCTTAGTCTTCATGTTGTGCTTTACTAGCTTTGCTACCGTGATGGCGCTAGGTGGAGGTCCGAAATCGACCACTATCGAACTCGCTATTTATCAAGCGATTAAATTCGACTTTGACTTACAGGCTGGTGCGTTACTCGCGATATGGCAAATGCTGCTGTGTGGTGTATTAGCGGTGAGTATTCAGCGCCTGTCGAAACCTATTTCAGTGACGGCCAGTCAGTTGTCGGAAGAGAAATATTTGGTTAAGGACTGCTGGTGGTCAAAAGCTTGGGATAGCTTTTGGATCATAGTAGTCTCAATGCTGGTATTGCCGCCATTAGCCATGGTTATCGTCAGTGGTATTAACTCACAAGCACTGATTGTGCTCAGCAGCGAACCGTTTTGGGCTGCGCTAATGACCTCAGTTAAAGTTGCGTCCTTAGCAAGTGTTATTGCTGTCGGTATTGGTATTGCGATACTGCTGACCAGTCGTGCATGGCGTTTGCAGAATAAGAACTTTAGAGCCGATAAAATCGAGCTGATTGGTACCATTATCTTAGTGACTCCAGGGTTAGTGCTCAGTACGGGACTCTTCTTATTACTGCGTTCATTTACCGATGTATTTAGCTTAGCTTTCTTTATTGTGATTGCAGTAAATAGCTTAATGGCACTGCCTTATGTGATTAAAACCTTAGCTCAACCTATGTTGCATTTATCTCAACAGTATCAATACGTGTGTGCAAGCTTGGGTATGACAGGTTTCACTCGTTTTAGGCTGGTGGAGTGGCGCGCACTACGTAAACCAATGGCGCAAGCCTTTTCTATTAGCTTTATGCTGGCGATGGGGGACTTGAGTGCCATTGCCTTGTTTGGTAGCCAAGATTTTAGAACGCTGCCTTTGTATCTATTCCAATTGTTAGGCAGCTATCAAATGGAAGCTGCCGCGGTGGTTTCTGTGAGTTTACTGCTGCTGAGTGTGGGCAGTTTTAGCTTAATAGAATTTTTATTTACTCGAAGCTCAAAGCCCAATGCTAAAGAGTTAAGGAACCGATGATGTTAGTGATGAAAGAGGTGGACTACCACTATCACCGAGAGTTGTTTAGCTTTGATTTTCAAGCTGAGCAGGGCGACATTGTCGCGTTGATGGGGCCGAGTGGCGCAGGTAAATCAACGTTGTTGGCGCTAGTCGCGGGGTTCATAGAGCCTACATCGGGTGAGATATCAGTGGCAGGACAATCGCTTATTGGTAAAGAGGCACATCAACGCCCATTGGCTATGTTGTTCCAAGAACACAATCTTTTTGCTCATCTCACCGTACGTGAAAATATTGGTTTAGGGCTGCATCCAGGATTAAAGCTTACCGCAACCCAAAAGCTCAAAGTTGAGCAAGCAGCCGCACAAGTAGGTGTTGCAGAGTATTTAGATAGATTGCCTGAGCATTTATCGGGTGGCCAGCGCCAGCGTGTCGCGTTAGCCCGCTGTTTTGTTCAGCCTCATGATATCTGGTTGCTTGATGAACCTTTCTCTGCGCTTGATCCTTTGCTGCGCGAGGAGATGCTTAGCTTAGTGAAGCGATTAGCGGCAGAACGAAATATTACGGTATTGATGGTGACGCATCATTTAGGTGATGCACGCAGTATCGCGAATAAGTTTATTTTTGTGGCGCTAGGTAAGGTGTTGGTTGAAGACTCGATAGAGGTACTGACAGCTGCTCATCCACAGCAAGAATTAAGCTCGTTTGTTAAAGCGGGTGAGTGACGACTGAGTATTGGTCTTGATGGCTTTTGATATAGAGTCAGTCGAAAACAAAAAGACCTAGCATGTGCTAGGTCTTTTATTATCTTTCTGAGCAAAGGGAGACGAAGATTAGTCGCCTTGCTTTAGCTCTTTTAAGATTTGGAAGATCTCGCGAGAAGACTTCGCTGGTTTGTTCGCTGATTTCTCTTTGTTAGCTTGGCGAGCTAGCTGACGAAGACGTTGACGGTCTGCTTCAGGGTACATTTCCATAACGTCAGAAATGGCAGCATCGCCTTCTGCAACAACGCGGTCACGCAGTTGTTCTAGTTTGTGTAGTTCAACTGTTGCTTGAGAGTGTTTGTTGCGAATTTTATCTAAAGCCGCTTGAATTGGCTCTGGATCTACATTGCGCATTACTTTACCAATGTATTGAAGCTGACGGCGCTTTGCTTCATTTTTAAAGCGTTGTGCATCTTTAATCGCTTGTGCCAGGTCTTCAGACAAAGGGAACTTATCAAGAATAGAAGGCTTTAGTTCAACAAGCTCTTCTCCCAGCTTTTGCAGGGCATCCATGTCCGTTTTCATTTCTGTCTTACTTACCCAGATGATTTCTTCTTCTGGTTCCCATGGGGCTTTTTGGTTTTTGCGAGCCATCTTTTCTGCCTATGTCACTATCTCAAACGAATATATTGCCTATTTTAGCAAGAATCTTGGGGAGAAAGCGAAATTCTTGTTATCCTACGTAATATTGACCTAAAAAATTAGAATAGATATGGATGTAAAACAGCAAGTCGCCCAGCAAAGAGTTGAGCTAGAAGCCGCAGTAGCTAAAGCGTTGGATATGGCATCAGTGAGTGCAGACGCAGCTGAGGTCGCTATTACTAAGTCAACGGGTTTAAGTGTTTCAACACGTATGTGTGAAGTGGAAAACGTTGAATTTAATAGTGATGGTGCTCTAGGTATTACTGTTTACCGCGGCCAGAAAAAAGGCAGCGCATCTACATCTGATCTGAGTGAAAAGGCAATTGCTCAAACAGTCGCGGCTGCGCTTGATATCGCTCAGTATACTTCTGAAGACCCATTTGCAGGTCCTGCAGCAAAAGAATACATGGTAAAAGAAATTCCAGATTTGGATCTTTTCCACCCTGATGAACCAAACCCTGACTATGCCGCTGAGATTGCAATTGCTGCTGAGAAGCAAGCGCTAGCTTATAGCGACAAGATCAAGCAAAGTGATGGTGCAAGCTACGACAGTCATTATGGTGTTAAGGTTTATGGTAACAGCCATGGCTTACTAGCAAGCTACGCCTCAAGTCGCCATAGCACGAGCTGCTGTGTGATTGGACAAGGCGCTAATGGTGAAATGGAACGTGACTACAGCTACACCGTTGCACGTCATCGTGATGAGCTATGGGCGCCTGAGCGTGTTGGTCAAGAAGCGGCAGAAAAAACCATCAGCCGTTTGGATGCTAAAAAGCTACCAACAGGCCAATATCCAATTATGTTCGCGAACGATGTTGCTACAGGTCTAATTGGCCACCTTGTGATGGCAATTAGCGGTGGTAACCTTTACCGTAAGTCTTCGTTCTTACTGGATCATCTAGGTCAGAAAATTTTGCCAGATTGGTTCAATATCTCTGAGCGTCCGCATATCTTACGTGGTTTGGCTTCAAGCCCATTCGATAGCGAAGGTGTTTACACTCAAGATCGTGAAATCATCACCGATGGTGTGTTAGCAACTTACCTGCTAACGAGCTACGCCGCACGTAAAATGGATATGACACCAACAGGTCATGCGGGTGGTATTCATAACTGGTTCGTTAAATCGACCGGTCAAAACTTTGAGCAAATGCTAAAAGAGTTAGGCACAGGCTTTCTTGTGACTGAAGTGATGGGTCAAGGCGTTAATACCGTGACAGGTGATTATTCTCGTGGTGCTGCAGGTTTCTGGGTTGAGAACGGAGAGATCCAATACCCAGTATCGGAAGTGACGATCGCGGGCAATCTAAAAGATATGTTCACTCAGATTGTAGCGGTAGGTAACGACGTTGAAACTCGTTCACAAATTCAAACCGGTTCTATCTTGCTTGAATCGATGAAAGTCGCGGGTGAGTAATTTGCTTTAGTTTAAACCTGAAGCGTAAATCTGACCTATTAAAAAGGGAGCCTCTGGCTCCCTTTTTGTATTCAGTATCTCGTCTTAGAATAGGCTATCTGTTTATTCACACTAGATAAGCATGAGTTAGATAAGAATGGTGGCTAAGCCTAAGAATACCGATAGGCCAATCACATCGGTTACTGTGGTCAGAGCCATACCGCCTGCAAGGGCAGGGTCGATATTCATCTTCTTCAGCATCACAGGAATGGTTACACCGGCAATACCCGCGACAATCAAGTTTGTCATCATCGCTGCTGAGATGATGCCTCCCAAGATCCAATTGCCTTTCCAAGCAACCACTATACCGCCAATGATAACGGCCCATAAAATGCCGTTAAGGAAGCCGATAGAGGCTTCTTTGAGTAACAGTTCGCGTTTGTTACTGTCACCAATGTGACCAAGCGCTAAACCACGAATCACAAGAGCAACGGTTTGGTTACCCGCAACACCACCCATTGAAGGTACGATAGTCATCAAAACGGCAATCGCGGCCATCTCATTCAGTGTCGCCTCAAACATGTTAGACACAGACGCTGCCGCGAGTGCTGCCAAAACGTTTGCGCCTAGCCATACACTACGACGACGAGCAGATTTGACGACCGGTGCGAAGGTATCTTCGTCATCGTCCATACCCGCCATACTCATCATTGAGTGTTCGGCATCTTCACGGATAACATCAACCACATCATCGATCGTGATACGACCGACAAGGTGTTGATTTACATCGACAACAGGAGCTGACACCCAGTTACGACGTTCGAACAGGCTGGCGATATCAGAGGCGCTGGTTTCAACTGCGATCGCTTCGTCGGCATCTTCCATCACTTCTGAAACAGACACATCAGGCTGAGTCGTAATTAGTGTGCTGAGCGATAGGTTACCAATGAGGCGTTCGTCGTCATCGATAACATACAATGCATCGGTAGCGTCAGGTAATTCACCACGCATACGTAAATAACGCAGTACGACCTCAACATCGACATCACCACGGATCGTGATTACGTCGGTGTTCATTAACGCACCCGCTGAATCTTCTGGGTACGATAGTGCGGTTTCAACTAAAGCACGATCAACGGAGTCCATTTGAGAAAGGACTTCGCGAGAAACATCGTCGGGCAGGCTTCGAAGTACGTACGCGACGTCATCGGTTTCCATGCCTTCTGTTGCTTCTGCCAAGGTCTCTGGTGCCATTTTTGACACAAGAGCATCTTTGACATCTTCGTTTAGCTCATCAAGAATTTCACCGTAGTCTTCAGGATCGGTGAGTTGCCAGAGTACATCACGACTTTTGCGAGGGGAGGCTTCTAAAAGGTGTGCAATATCTTCAGGTTCCATATCCTGAAGTTGTCGGCGTACGTGAACAAATCGGCCGTTTTCTAGGGCTTCGCTGACTTCTTGGAGGGTTTGGTGAGCTTGGTCGAATTCTAATTGCTCTGCCATATTTTCCTCCTATCTCATTATTCTAACAATGCTTGGAATAGTAACTTAATTCTGGGGCTTATTTAAATCATTAACTTAGGTAGAACTAAGAATTAATATTGGTTAATGCGTGGTTTGAGTTTTAGATGTTGTGAGTGAAGCGTTTTTTGCTACTCGCCCTCATCAAACCGGTCTTCAATTAGGTGACAAACGGCATCAAGCGCTTGCTGTGAATCGGTGCCTGCGGCTTGGATGGTGATGTGTTGCCCTTGCGCCGACTCCAGCATAAGTAGCCCCATCACACTGTCTGCTGTTGCCGTTTTATCTTCTTCACTATGGATGGTGATGGTTGCATCAAAGCTTTGTGCAAGCTCAACCAATTTTACGGCTGCTCTAGCGTGAAGACCCAAGCGATTTTGGATCAGTACAGTTCGAGTTAATTCCATGGTTAGCCCTGTTGGTGCTTCTCTAGGGAGGCGTGTCTGATTTGAACTTGATGGCCAAGTTGTTCGAAGTATTCACCAATTTTCTGAGTTAGGTAAACCGAGCGGTGTTTACCGCCAGTACAACCAATCGCGACCGTTAGATAGCTGCGATTATTCTTCTCTAACATTGGCAACCACTGCTCAACAAAGCCTTGAATTTGCTGCTTGAGTTCAAGAACTTCTGAATGTTTTTCAAGAAAAGAGTGAATGGGTGCATCAAGACCCGTTAATGGTCGCAGTGCGGGTTCCCAGTGAGGATTCGGCAAAAAGCGAACATCAAACACATAGTCAGCATCACTTGGTAGTCCGTATTTGAAACCGAAAGATTGAAAGACAATGATCAGCTCTTGCTTCTCTTTGCCTTCAACTTTAAATCGAACCTTTTCGCTCAATTCATAGAGGTTGCAGTCACTGCTGTCAATCACAATGCTGGCTTGCTCTGCGAGAGGTGTTAGGAGTGTCTTTTCTAAATCAATCGCTTGCTCAAGAGATAACTTTTCCTGACCGATCGATAAAGGGTGGATTCTGCGTGTTTCGCTGTAGCGTTTGAGTAGCGTTTGCTTACTTGCGTCTAGAAACAAAACGTTCACATCAATATCAGTGGCGGCTTCTAGTTGTTCTAGTGTCTCTGTAACTAACTGCGGTTCTTTCGGTAGGTTGCGAATATCAATGCTAACAGCGACGTTTTGATTGATCTCGCGTACCGATTCGACGAAGTCGCTTAGCAGGTTTACTGGCAGATTATCAACACAGTAATACCCCAAGTCTTCAAGGACTCGTAACGCAACACTTTTACCGGCCCCAGATTGGCCACTCACAACGATTAATCGCATGTTATTGCTCGCAAGTTGGCACTTGGATCATGATGTCGTAAAGCTCTTGATCGCTTTGAGCATTACGCAACTTTTTAAGAGTCTGCTTGTCGTTAAGTCGTTCTGCCATACATGAAAGGGTTTTTAGATGTTCCTTGCACTGTTCACTTGGAACAAGCAGGGCAAATAGTAGGTCGACAGGGCGATTATCAATCGCATCAAATTCGATTGGGTCTTGGCATTGTAGTAATACAGCTATCGCTTTATCACTGACATTCATACGAGCATGAGGAATAGCGATGCCATTACCAATACCAGTACTGCCCATTTTTTCACGGCTCAACATGCACTCAAACAGCTCTGTTGAATCTTGACCACAGCTTTCTGCAGCGATCTGACTGATGAGCTCAAGGGCTCTTTTTTTGCTTGTGCATTGGACTGCACTTTTGGTGCAGTCCAATGAAAGTACTTCGCTTAATTGCATGTTAGTGACTACTTAGCTTTTCTTTGTGCTTGTTGAGTTGGCGGACGAGTTTATCAACCAATGAATCAATCGCGGCATACATGCTTTCATCAGTTGCTGTCGCATGGATTTCCCCCTGATTTATATGCAGGGTAGCTTCCGCGATTTGATTGATTTTCTCAACTTTTAAAACAACCTGAACGCTATTGATATGATCAAAGAAGCGCTCAAGTTTGTCGAATTTAGTGCGAACATAGTCTTGCATTGAATCGGTAAGATCAACGTGATGGCCTTGAATATTGATTTGCATAGACTTTCCTTTTCAGTTGGTTGCCAGGTTATAACTAAATTAATAGTTAACTAAATTAGCTTATAGCAGGCGTTTACGCTGACTCGATGGGGCAATGCCCAGAGACTCACGGTATTTCGCTATGGTACGTCTAGCTACCTGAATTCCTTGGTCAGCCAGTAAAGCAGCAATCTTACTATCACTGAGAGGCTTCGCGGTATTTTCCGCTGCGACAAGCTTCTTAATCAGTGCGCGAATTGCTGTAGATGAACATTCACCGCCATTGTCAGTGCTGACATGGCTTGAGAAAAAGTATTTGAGTTCGAAGATGCCACGTGGCGTGTGCATGAATTTTTGAGTCGTCACACGAGAGATCGTGGATTCGTGCATATCAACGGCTAACGCAACATCATTCAGAACCATTGGCTTCATCGCTTCTTCGCCATGTTCGAAGAAATCACGCTGATGTTCAACAATGCATCGCGCAACTTTGAGTAGCGTCTCATTTCGGCTTTCTAAGCTTTTGATTAGCCATTTTGCTTCTTGCAAATTTGAGCGAATGAATTGGTTGTCTGCGCTGCTGCCCTTACTACCAAGAGCGGCATATTGCTGATTTACTTTCAGCTTAGGGACACTATCAGGGTTAATGGTGACTAACCATTTTCCAAGATCTTTGAACACCGTTACGTCAGGAACCACATATTCAGTTTCGTCCGGTGTGATTTTACTGCCAGGTCGAGGATCCAATTGCTGAATCAGCTGCAGAACTTCACGTAGTTCCGCTTCTTTCAGTTTGGTTTCTTTGATGACTAATTTGTAATCGCGGTTACCGAGTTGGTCGATGTGGCTAGTAAGTACTAACTTAGCTTCGTTAAGCCAAGGGGTATCCTGGGGAAAGGTTGCCAGTTGTAGTAACAAGCAATCTTGTAGGTTCACTGAACCGACACCCAGCGGGTCAAACTGCTGAACTCGTTTGCGGACAGCTTCAATCTCATCAAGCTCTACTTCTTCGCTATCGAAGTTTTCAAGGATATCTTCACAAGATACGGTGAGGTAGCCATAGTCATCAATGGCATCAATCAGCGCGAAAGCAATGCTTCGGTCAGTTTCAGAGAATGGTGTTAGGTCGAGTTGCCAAAGTAGGTAATCGTGTAGGCTTTGAGTCGTTTCGCCTTGATAAACAGGCATGTCGTCATCAATCGCAATACCAGTGTTACCTGTGTTGGCGCTGTAGACGTCTTCCCAAGTTGTGTCGATTTCTAGTTCGTTGCCAATTTCTGATTTTTCGATTAAGTCTGAACTATCAGGTAAATCTTGCTCTGTGGCTTCAACTGTTTCTTTCTCGTCACTGCTAGGTTTCTCTTCCGATGTAGGCGTATCTTCATTGCCTTCTTCGACATCGAGTAGTGGATTAGATTCAAGTGCTTCTTGAATCTCTTGCTGCAAATCTAAAGTAGACAATTGCAACAAACGAATCGCTTGCTGCAATTGAGGAGTCATTGCTAACTGTTGGCCTAGCTTAAGTTGTAATGAGGGTTTCATTCAGTGTGACTTACCTAGTTATTATTCTTAGAACTCTCGATACTCTCTATATAATCATAGACGGAATTGTTCGCCTAGATAAACTTGTTTAACTTGTTCGTTATTGAGAACATCTTCAGGAGTACCCTCAGCGATCAGGTGTCCTTGGCTTACGATGTAAGCTTTTTCACACACATCTAATGTTTCACGAACGTTGTGATCGGTAATCAAAACGCCCAAGCCGCGATCACGTAGGTGAACAATGATTTTCTTGATATCGATAACTGAGATCGGGTCAACACCGGCAAACGGTTCATCCAGCAGAATGAATTGCGGGTTTGCTGCTAGAGCTCGAGCAATCTCCACACGACGACGCTCACCACCTGACAGAGCCATACCATTACTGGTGCGGATATGTTGGATGTGAAACTCTTCTAGAAGGTCTTCCAGCTTATCTTGGCGCTGCTCGTTAGTCATCTCATCACGGGTTTGTAAAACGGCCATGATGTTGTTCTCAACAGACAATTTACGGAAAATCGATGCTTCTTGCGGTAGGTAACCGATACCAAGACGAGAACGACTGTGCATTGGCAAGATACTGATGTCACGGTCGTCAATGCTGATAGTTCCTTCATCACGCGCAACCAGGCCAACTATCATATAGAAAGAGGTCGTTTTCCCCGCACCGTTAGGGCCAAGCAGACCAACGATCTGGCCTGACTCTACCTGCAAGCTTACATCGGTAACAACTTTGCGCTTGCTGTAGGTTTTCGCTAGGTTTTTTGCTTTAAGAACAGCCATCGTTACTTATTCACTTCCGTTGGTTGTAAAACCGTTGACACTCGTTTGTTTTCACCACTGTCAGCGACTAATTTTTGAGAGCCGATCTGGTAGGTGATCTTAGAGCCACGAATGATGCTGCCATCTTGAGATAGCATTGCATTCTTAGTCATGATCAATTTGTCGGCAACAAGCTGGTAATGTAAGTCATCAGCTTCACCGTAGAGTGTCTTCCCGTCGTCAGTCAGTTGAGAGAAGGTCGCTGGCTTACCGAAGCCTTGAATTTCTTCAATCTCACCGTTTACGGCGTTGCGGGTAACAATAACCTTATCGGCATTGATATTGATGCTGCCTTGCTTAAGGTTTACATCACCAAGGAAAGTCACTTGGTTACTTTTCATATCCAATTGCTGGCTGTCTGAGTCAATGTAGACAGGTTGCTCGCTATCCGAAGAAAGGGCATAGACATTAGGCGCCGCAAGGGTCAAAGCGAATAAACTAAGGTGTAAGAGTTTCATATCTACCTTGAACAGAATTAAAGAGGGTTGCATTGTTGGTACCGAAGTTACCTTTCATTGCTTGTCCCTCAGTTTCAAAAAATGTACCGATCATATGGACCGGAGTCTCTGAATAAAAATCTCGGCTAGGCAGCTCAACAACCATTTTATCTGTGGTCATTGTATCGAAGCTGGCTTCTGGCAACAGGTTCTTTGCCACGACGTTGTCATAAAACGTGACAACTTGATTCTCATCCATAATCGCGCGATCAGCGGTGACTTGCCATTCAATCGTGTGCCCTTCTCGGAATACCGAAAGAACCGGGTTTTGAAAGTGCGTATCGCCAACCACTGAGTAGTGCTCTAAATACGTCGATTCAACCTGATAGCTACGAATACCGCTTTCGTCATAGCTAATGTTGTTTAGACTTTTGCCACTAAACGCGGGCAGCTCCAAATTTGGAGCCACTTGTATCGTTGATGTTTGCTCTTTGTCGTACAAGTAATAGGTCGACCAAGAGGCAATAAATATGAGTATTAAATAGATAATACGAGTAAAACTCATATGCTTAAACCTTTATGCACGTCGAGTTCATTTCTTGCTTGTAAAATAAGGTCGCAAACTTCACGTACCGCACCGTGACCACCGTTAATGGTTGTCACGTAATTTGCACGCTTTGCAAGTAGTGGATGACCATCTGCAACACATACTTTCAAGCCAACTTTTTCCATCACAGGCCAGTCGATCAGATCGTCTCCGATGTAGCCCGTATTTTCAGGATTTACAGAAAGCTTATCGCAAATATCTTGGTATGCCTTAACTTTATCATCCTGACCTTGGTAAATAAGCTTAATACCGAGAGCGGTCATTCGATTCTCAACAATTTGAGATTTACGGCCAGTGATGATCGCGATTTCGATACCGGCGTTCATCAGTGACTTAATGCCATAGCCATCACGAGTGTGGAAGGTTTTCAGTTCTTCACCGTTGTTGCCCATGTAGATGCGACCATCTGAGAATACGCCATCGACATCGCAAATAAGCAATTTAATCTCTTTCGCTACGGCAAACACTTCTGAATCTACCGTGCCGTATAGAGTTTCGACTGTCTGTGTCATTACATTACTCCTGCTTTCAGTAAGTCATGCATGTTTAACGCTCCGACTAGTTTGCCTTCATGGCACAGCATTAGGCCATTGATGCTCTTAGCTTGCATCAAGTTCAAACCCTCAACCGCGAGCATGTTTGGTTCTGCTACCGTCGGATTTAGCGTCATCACGTCGCCGATCTGCGTATCATGGATATCGATGCGCTTGTCTAGGATACGGCGCAAATCACCATCAGTAAAAATACCGGCCATTAGACCGTCTTCACCTACGACTGCCGTCATCCCCAAGCCTTTTTGAGATATCTCCAAAAGAGCGTCTCGTACCAATGCTTCCGGTGCTACCACTGGGAGTGCATCGCCCGTATGCATGATATCTTCAAGCTTCAATAATAGTTGTCGACCCAAAGCGCCGCCAGGGTGGGACAAAGCAAAATCTTGCGCAGTAAAGCCTCTGGCTTGTAAAAGTGCGACGGCTAATGCATCACCCATCACCAAGGTTGCCGTGGTGCTGGTTGTTGGTGCAAGCCCTAATGGGCACGCTTCTTCTGGCACTGATATTTGTAAATGAATATCAGACAAAGTCGCCATGTTTGATGCTGGCTTACCTGTCATGCTGATAATCTTGATGTTCAAACGCTTCAATACCGGGAATAAGCTTAGGATTTCACCTGATTCGCCAGAGTTGGATATTGCTATCACAACATCGCCAGCCCCGATCATTCCTAAGTCACCGTGCGCAGCCTCCCCTGGGTGTACGAAGAAAGCGGATGTCCCAGTACTTGCTAATGTTGCTGCTATTTTTTTGCCAATGTGGCCAGATTTTCCCATGCCCATCACAACCACTTTGCCTTTGTTGTTCAGGATAAGGTCGCAAGCATTGCAAAAGTCATCATTAAAATATTGGTCCAATTGAGTAAGACCTGCAACTTCGGTTTCCAAAACTTGCTTTGCAACACTGCGATAATCGAATGACTGAGACATTAAATACTCCAAGTACGGGAAGTTAAATCAATAATTAAGCTGACATGTTCATAAGTAGGTAAGCTTGGTAGGCCACGAATGTCACTATTAACACACCGCCTTCAATACGATTCACACTACGTGATTTACCTAGTGCCATTACAACAAGAAGTAGCGATACACCTAGCATTACCCAGAAATCACGCCCCATCGCAAACTCGCTCAAGACTGAAGGGTTGAGGATGCCAGGGATACCCATAACAGCAAGAATGTTGAATACGTTCGAGCCAATGATATTACCCACGGCCATATCATCCTCACCCTTCATTACGCCAGCAAGTGATGCTGCTAGCTCAGGCAGGCTTGTACCAACGGCAATAATGGTTAAACCAATCACAAGGTCGCTCATGCCAAAGAATTTCGCGATAACAACGGCGTTATCAACCAACATGTTGGCAGCTAGAGGCAGAATAATCAGACCAACTACCACCCACATTGCAGCTTTAGGGTTGCTCACGCCTTCAGGAACTTCAGATTCTTGTTCTTCAAGGAAGGCATCGCCGTTCTTTTTCTCACTGCGGCTGATTTGCAGCATCGCGAATAAGAATGCGGCAAAAAGAACAAACAATAATACGCCTTCGTAGAACCCTAAATGGTTGTCCCACAGCAAAGCGCCCGCTAGTAGAGTGACACCAATCATCAATGGTAGTTCACGGCGAATCACACCAGAGCTTATTGATAGCGGTTTGATAAGCGCTGTAATACCCAAAATCAGTGCGATGTTGGCGATGTTTGAACCGAGAACGTTACCTACAGCCGTATCTGTTTTTCCATCAAGAGCAGCTGTTGCTGAAACCATCATTTCAGGAGCCGAAGACCCCATTGCTAGAATCGTCATACCGATAACTAATGGTGAGATACCAAAGTTGCGAGCAAGAGCAGCGGCGCCGTAAACCAGCTTATCTGCACTCCACACCAAAAAACCTAGAACGATCATAAGAAACGCAATCGCTTCAAGCATGATGATTCCTAAAAAATTAATAAAAAACGGAGAATTAACCGCTAATTTTGACCTGTTGCTAGATAAAAGGGAAGTCACTCGACAAATTAATTACCAGTTAGCAGGCAAGAAAGAGAGCTCAATAGATAATTTTCTAATGCTTTCAAATCCCTGCATAGATTCCTGTTTAATATGAATTAATTGAACAGTGCTTTTAATTCTAAAGTAGACTCATTATTATTGCAGCCATAATTGGCGTATTTTAAAGCAAGGAAACAACAAAAATATGTTGAACACTGAGCTTGTGAAAGTTAAGAACCTCAGCTTCTCACGCGGTGAGCGCGTTATCTTTGATGACATCAGTTTAGAGGTGCCTCAGGGGAAAATAACCGCAATCATGGGCCCGTCAGGGATCGGTAAAACGACCTTGCTGCGTTTGATTGGCGGACAATTACCGCCAGATGAGGGCGAAATTTGGTTTGATGGCGACAATATCCCTGCATTATCACGTCGTAAGCTATATCAAGCCCGCAAGAAAATGAGCATGCTTTTCCAATCGGGTGCACTTTTTACTGATCTTAATGTCTTTGATAATGTGGCGTTTCCGCTGCGAGAGCATACTGAACTTAACGAAAAATTCATTCGTACCATCGTATTACTTAAGCTTGAAGCCGTAGGGTTACGAGGTGCTGCGCAATTGATGCCGAGTGAATTGTCTGGTGGGATGGCGAGACGTGCCGCGTTGGCTCGTGCGATCGCATTGGATCCAGAACTCATCATGTACGATGAACCATTTGTTGGCCAAGACCCGATCACTATGGGCGTCTTGGTTGAGCTGATCCGCAATCTCAATCAAGCTTTGGGCTTAACCTCTATTGTCGTTTCTCACGATGTGCCTGAGGTGATGAGTATTGCCGATTGGGTTTATCTGATGGCTGATGGAAAAATCATTGCTGCTGGTGCGCCTGATGAGTTGTACAACAACAGCGATCCGAGAGTGCAGCAATTCTTGCAAGGTGACGCGGATGGTCCTGTGCCGTTTAGGTTTCCTGCGAAGAGCTTAAAAGAGGATTTGTTTTAATATGATTGTTAAAGCTATTGCGGGTGCCGGTAAGCGAACACTTGCGATCTGTGAGTCATTTGGTCGAGCAAGCCTGATGTTATTCGGGGCTTTGTTTGGCATCCCGAGACTAAAGAATTTCCCTCTATTCGTTAAACAACTTTATAGCGTTGGTGTTCAGTCATTAGCTATCATTTTAGTTTCGGGTTTGTTTATTGGCATGGTGCTCAGCCTTCAAGGCTATGTCGTGTTAATTGACTACGGTGCTGAAGGTAACCTTGGTCAAATGGTCGCGCTTTCACTGTTACGTGAGTTGGGCCCAGTGGTGACTGCGTTATTGTTTGCAGGCCGCGCAGGTTCAGCATTAACGGCTGAGATCGGCTTAATGAAAGCAACTGAACAGATCTCTAGCCTTGAAATGATGGCCGTCGATCCTCTCAAACGCATTATTGCGCCACGCCTTTGGGCCGGGCTTATCTCAATGCCACTGCTCGCGATGATCTTTATGGCGGTCGGGATTTGGGGGGCTCAGTTAGTTGGTGTTGATTGGAAGGGCATTGACCACGGCAGTTTCTGGTCAGCGATGCAGTCTTCCGTTGAGCCAGGTCGAGATATTGGTAACAGCACGATCAAATGTATGGTCTTTGCTATCACAGTAACTTGGATCGCACTTTTTAATGGTTATGATGCGGTACCGACCTCAGAAGGTATTAGTCAGGCAACCACACGCACTGTAGTGCACTCTTCTCTAGCGGTATTAGGGCTAGATTTTGTTCTTACCGCATTGATGTTTGGGAATTAATCATGCAACAAACTCGAAAATTAGAATTATGGGTCGGCACCTTTGTTATTGTCGGAATTTGCGCAATCTTAATCATGATCTTTCAAGTCGCTGACGTAAAAGGCTTAGGTTCGAACCATACTTACAATCTAAAAGCGACTTTTGACAACATTGGTAGCCTAAAAGTTCGCTCTCCAGTGAAGGTGGGTGGCGTCGTTGTCGGTCGAGTTAAAAGTATTGAGCTTGATAGCGAGAGTTACCTTCCTGTCGTTGATTTATCTATTGATGCGAAGTACTCACAATTTCCAGATACCTCTAGTGCTCAAATCTTAACGTCTGGCTTAATCGGTGAGCAGTACATCAGTCTGGTTCCTGGCTTCATTTTTGATGATGAAGAGATGTTGGTTGATGGTGATTCTATTGAAGACACCAAGTCAGCATTAGTACTAGAAGATTTGATTGGCCAAGTGCTGTATAGCGTTGGTGGCTCTGATGACAGCGAAGCTAAGGAGTAAGATGATGTTGAAAACTATTAGTCATTTAAAAGATATTAGTCATTTAAAAGCTATCGGTTACTTGAAATCAATGTTTATGGTAGCAATGGCTTCACTTGTTTCTGCTCAAGTCTTTGCTTCAGAATCGATTGATCGCACTCAGCCTTATCAGATGATGACGCAAGTTGCTGAAGTGGCATTTGATCGTTTGAAGAGTGAGCAAGAGAATATCCAGCAAGATCCTGAGTTATTGAAGGTCATTGTGGAAGAAGAGTTGATGCCCTATGTTAATGCTCAATATGCGGCTCTTAAACTGCTAGGTCCAAACTTGAAAGGCGCGGATAGAAAAGACGTAGGCGTGTTTATCGATGCGTTCCGTAAATACCTTGTATCTTCTTATGCTCAAGTACTGACTCAGTACTCGGATCAGACGATTGAATTTGGTCCTGAGCCAAAAATCAAAGCAGATAGCCGTATTACCAGTATTAAGGTTAGTATCATAGATACGCCGCGACCAAACATTAAGCTTGAATTTAAGCTACGCAAAGACAAGAAGTCGGGCGAGTGGAAGGCGTTTGATATGGTTGCTGAAGGTATTAGCCTATTATCGAGCAAGCAATCAGAGTGGAATACTAAAATTCGTCAAGAAGGCATCTTACAAGTTGCCGATGAATTAGAGAAACTTGCAGCACAACCGATTCGTTTTGAGAGTAATAAATAATGAGCCACTCTCAATGGCAAGCACTAAGCTCTAAAGAGTATCAGCTGCTCGGTGATATAGACCGAGACAGTGTCCCTGCAATCTGGCGTATATTGGAAAAGTGGCAAACGACGGAATCGAGCGTTGAAATTGACCTTAGCCATATAAATCGAGTCGATTCAGCAGGAATGGTGATGCTAATTCACTTATTAGAGCATGCAAAAAATCAAAACTGTCATATAATGCTCAGTTTCGTGCCAGAACAATTACGAACGTTGTTCCAATTGAGCAATATCCAGCCAATGATGGCAGAACACATAAAAAATTAGGCAGGAGCTATTTGTGGACAGCACAAAAGTACAAGAATTATTAGCAGCGGCACTGAACCTTCAGGAGATTTTCGTGAAGGGTGAAGGCAGTCATTACGAAGTTGTTGCGGTTGATGCATGTTTTGATGGCATGAATCGAGTTAAGAAGCAGCAACTAATCTACGGCCCACTAATGGAATACATTCAACGCAATGACATCCATGCTCTTTCTATTAAGGCTTTCACGCCAGAAGAGTGGGAACGTGATAAGAAACTGATGTCACTTTAAGGTTTATGATGGAAAAGTTTCGAGTTATTGGATCGGATAAGCCGTTAAGCGGTGAAGTGACGATCTCAGGCGCAAAAAATGCAGCGCTACCTATTTTATTCGCCTCAATCCTTGCTGAAGAGCCGGTTGAAGTGAGTAATGTTCCTCACCTACGTGACATCGATACTACGATGGAACTACTTAAGCGTTTAGGCGCAAAAGTATCACGTAACGGTAGTGTTCATGTTGATGGCAGCGAGATTAATGAATTTTGTGCGCCTTATGATTTAGTAAAAACAATGCGTGCTTCTATTTGGGCTTTAGGTCCTCTAGTCGCTCGTTTTGGTGAAGGTCAAGTGTCACTTCCTGGTGGTTGTGCAATTGGCGCTCGACCTGTTGATTTACATATCCATGGCCTAGAGCAACTAGGTGCGACCATTAAGTTGGAAGATGGTTATGTAAAAGCAAGTGTTGACGGCCGTTTGAAAGGCGCGCACATCGTGATGGATAAAGTAAGTGTGGGTGCCACCATTACTATCATGTGTGCAGCAACGCTAGCGGAAGGTACAACTGTATTAGATAACTCAGCGCGTGAGCCTGAGATTGTTGATACGGCTGATTTCCTAAACAAACTAGGTGCTAAGATTTCTGGCGCAGGTACAGACACGATTACTATCGAAGGCGTTGAACGTCTTGGTGGTGGTCATCACTCTGTGGTTGCTGACCGTATCGAAACGGGTACGTTCCTTGTTGCTGCTGCTGTTTCTGGCGGTAAAGTGGTTTGTCGCAACACCAACGCTCATCTTCTTGAAGCTGCATTAGCGAAGCTTGAAGAAGCGGGTGCGAAGGTTGAAACGGGCGAAGACTGGATCAGCCTTGATATGACAGATCGTGAGCTGAAAGCGGTGAAAATCGTAACAGCACCTCACCCAGGTTTCCCAACTGACATGCAAGCACAGTTTACTCTGCTCAACATGATGGCGAAGGGCAGTGGCGTTATTACTGAGACTATCTTTGAAAACCGCTTTATGCACATTCCTGAATTACAGCGAATGGGCGCAAAAGCGGAAATCGAAGGCAACACGGCTATCTGTGGTGAAACTGAGAAGTTAAGCGGCGCTCAAGTAATGGCAACGGATCTTCGTGCATCTGCGAGTCTAGTTATTGCTGGCTGTATTGCCCAAGGCGAAACTATCGTTGACCGTATTTATCACATCGATCGTGGCTACGATAAGATTGAAGATAAACTTTCAGCTTTAGGCGCAAACATTACACGATTTAGCGAGTCGAACTAACTTAGGTTAGTGGATTCATGAATCAGTAAGATGAAAACATAAAAGTCGGAACCTTGGTTTCGGCTTTTTTATAGTTGTATTTACCGCAAGTGAATCTATTGCCTATTTTGTGTGAATAGATGAATCAACTTGGCGGTTGTGAGGAGCAAAATGATAGCAGTATTACGTATTTTCGCAGTGGCGATATTTGCGATTCTTATGTTTGTATTTGGTTGTGGCTATTGTCTATTAAGCCCACGTAACCCGAAACACGTATTTACCTTTGGCCGTTATTTCGGTCGCATGTCGAAAATCTTTGGCATGAAGTTAGAGCTTCGCATCCCGGAAGATGCTTACTCTCGTGGCCAACATGTTTACGTTGCAAACCACCAAAACAGCTGGGATCTATTTACGATTTCATCAGCGGTAACACCTAAAGTTGTGACAGTAGGCAAGAAAAGCCTAGCGTGGATGCCTCTTTTTGGTCAGCTATACTGGTTGACGGGTAATATCCTAATCGACCGAGCTAATCGCAGCAAAGCGGTAGGTACGATTGACCAAGTGGTTACTAGTCTAAAAGAGAGTGATGTTTCGGTTTGGATGTTCCCTGAGGGGACTCGTTCTCGTGGTCGTGGTTTGTTGCCATTCAAAACGGGTGCTTTCCATGCTGCGATTGGCGCTGGCTTACCTATTATCCCTATCGTGTGTAGCTCAACTGGTGGCGTGAAGCTGAACCGTTGGAACAATGGTCATGTGATTGTTGAAATGCTACCACCAATCAGCACTGAAGATTACGATAAGTCTAATGTTCGTCAACTGGCTAACTTAGCCCGTGAGCAGATGGCTGCTAAGCTTGAAGAGTTAGACAAAGAAGTGATTGAGCTTAATAAGAAGTAATCATCTAAGTGAAATGATGAACAATAAAAAAGGTTGCCAATTGGGCAACCTTTTTTGTATCTGATAAACGCTCAGCTTCATGCCAACTTGTTTACTAGAAACCGTTTATTCTAGAGGAAGAACCTATTTGCGAACCGCAATAGCTTCGATCTCGATACCTACATCTTTTGGTAGACGAGCTACTTCAACACATGAACGTGCAGGGTAGTTTGCAACACCGTGCTCATCAAAGAACTTACCGTAAACTTCGTTTACTGTGCCGAAGTCGTTTAGGTCTTTAACGAATACCGTTAGTTTTACGATGTCTTTTACAGTCAGGCCAGAAGCTTCAACAACCGCTTGAACGTTGTCTAGAGATTGGCGAGCTTGCTCTGCGATATCAGCAGATACTTCACCAGTTGCTGGGTTTACTGGGATTTGACCAGAAGTCAGAACCATATTGCCAAGGTCAACACCTTGTACGTATGGGCCGATTGCAGCTGGAGCAGATTCTGTGTGAAGTACTTTAGTCATTGGTTATTCCGTCAGTTATTGGATAAAAAGCAATTTTTAGTGTGCCTTCAAACTCAGGATAGGTAAAGAGCAAAATACCCCGCACAGGCGAGGTATTGAATAGTTTTTGCGTTCGATCGGCGTTGCCGTATGACGTTATCTTTCTGTCACGATCTCACGAGAGAATACTTTTTCGCAGTACTTACACTTCAATCGAATATCTTCTTTCTTTTCAAAGATCTTAAAGCTGCTTTCTACAGGCTCATTGTGAGTAATACAGTTGGTGTTTGGACACTCAAACACATCATTGATTTGCTCAGGAAGTTCTAGTGGTAGCTTCTTAACCACTTCGTAATCTTCGATTTGGTTTACCGTTGCGTGAGGTGCGTAAAGTGCTAACTTGCTCGCCTGTTCTTCAGTGATAAAAACATTCTCTATCTTGAGTAAGTCTTTGCCGCCTAGAGCAGAAGATGGCAGGTTTAGGCCAATCGTTACTCGCTGATTTGAGTTATGCATGTCGAACAGTTTGAGTACCTTGATCCCGATGTTGGCTGGGATATGGTCGATAACCGTTCCGTTCTTGATTGCTTCAACTTTTAATTGAGTCTCTTTAGACATGATATCTCTCCTCTACAGCGTTTCGTTAAGAACAAGGGCTAGCAGTGCTTCACGTGCGTAAACACCGTTCTCTGCTTGCTGGAAGTAGTAAGCGTAAGGTGTTTTATCGACATCGACAGTAATTTCATCAACACGAGGAAGAGGGTGAAGAACCTTTAGGTTATCACGTGCATTTTCCAGCATCGGAGCAGTCAGGATGTACGCTGATTTGATGTGCGCGTATTCCGATTCATCGAAGCGCTCTTTTTGAACTCGAGTCATGTACAAGACATCAAGCTCTGGAATGACATCTTCCATGTCTGTCAGCAGTTGATACTTGATACCCGCTTCATCAAGTTCTTCGCAAATGTAGTCTGGCATCGCCAGTGCTTCAGGTGCCACGAAATAGAAACAGATGTTATCGAACTTCGCTAGCGCTTGAGTCAACGAGTGAACCGTACGGCCGTACTTAAGGTCACCAACGAATGCAACGTTGAGGTTGTCTAGGCGACCTTGTGTCTCAGCGATAGAGAATAGGTCTAATAGCGTTTGTGTCGGGTGTTGGTTTGCGCCGTCACCCGCGTTAATAACCGGTACACCGTTAGAAAACTCAGAAGCCAGACGCGCAGCACCTTCTTGAGGATGACGCATTACGTAAGCATCAACGTATGAAGAGATAACCTGTACCGAGTCTGCTAGCGTTTCGCCTTTCTTCGCCAGTGAGGTGTTACCACCACTGTCGAAACCAATCACATCACCACCGATGCGTTGAATAGCCGTTTCAAAAGAGAGACGAGTTCGCGTTGAAGGTTCGAAGAAGCAGCTGGCAACAACTTTGTTCTTGATGAGTTCTGGGTTTGGTTCAGCCTTTAGCTGACCTGCCGTTTGAACAATTAATTCTAGCTCTTCACGAGAAAGCTCTGGAATTGAGATGATGTGCTTTTGATAGAGCGAATTCGCCATGATCTTCTTCCCCACAATAATGTATTGGCCATAAAAAAGCCCCCCATAATGGGAGGCTTTAAAAAAGTGCTGAAAAGCAGAATAGACGGCCTGGCAAGCATGCTAGCTTGCGAGCAATATTTGGTGTTTTCACAATTTTATTATGTGTTTTCACAATATCATTATGTTTTATCACAACATTGCTTGGCGTCATTTTCACTACTCTCAGACAAATTGCCGAGAATTATACGCTTTCAATTTGTGAGCGCAAGCGATTACATCAAGCTTTTGTTTACTTTCAGTATTCGCTATTGGCCCAGAGTCGCAACCATTACCGCTTTGATGGTATGCATGCGATTCTCTGCTTCATCAAATACAATTGAGTAATCCGATTCAAAGACTTCGTCAGTGACTTCTAAGCCGTTCATTCCATATTTGTCTGCAACTTGCTGGCCGATCACGGTTTCATTGTTGTGGAAAGCGGGCAGGCAATGCATGAATTTCACTTGAGGGTTACCTGTGAGCTTAATGACATCCATATTCACTTGGTAAGGTGTCATTACAGCAACACGTTCGTCCCAAGCTTCTGGCGCTTCACCCATAGAAACCCAAACATCGGTATAAAGGAAATCACAGCCTTTAACACCTTCGGCAACGTCTTCTGTCAGCGTGATTTTTGCACCTGTACTTTGAGCGATAGCTTGGCACTCTTCGACAAGGTGCTCTTCTGGCCAAAATGCTTTTGGCGCGACAAGGCGAATATCCATACCCATTTTAGCTGCACCCACTAACAGAGAATTACCCATGTTGTTACGTGCATCACCTAGGTAAGCAAAACTGATTTGATGTAGATGTTTACCACGACCATGCTCAAGCATAGTGAGGAAATCAGCCAAGATCTGAGTAGGGTGGAACTCATCGGTTAAGCCATTCCAAACCGGTACACCGGCATAAGCGCCTAGGTCTTCGACAATGCTTTGGCCAAACCCTCGGTATTCAATGCCATCGTACATGCGACCTAATACACGCGCCGTATCTTTCATTGATTCTTTCTGACCAATCTGAGAACCAGAAGGGCCTAAATAAGAGACTTGAGCACCTTGATCAAAAGCAGCTACCTCAAAAGCACATCGAGTTCGAGTGGATGCTTTTTCAAAGATCAAAGCGATGTTTTTACCGTTAAGCTTTTTCTGCTCTGTACCTGCATACTTAGCTTTTTTAAGGTCGGCAGACAGGTCGAGTAAAAACTGAATCTCTTTAGGAGTAAAGTCGAGAAGTTTTAGAAAGTTACGATTGCGAAGATTAAAGGCCATCTCTCGCTCCTTGCGTATATAGGATCAATGAAGAACTCAGTTAAACATAAAGATGCTATATTTGTGAATATTTATTTTATTAATTTGATAAAAAAGGCCAGTACAATGGTACTGGCCTAGATAAGTTAGTGTGTTTGCTTTATTGAGTTTTGTGGCTTAGATACCGTCTCTTTCGATAGGACAACTCATACAGCGAGCGCCACCTCGGCCACGACCTAGCTCATTGCCCGGAATCGTCAGAACTTCGATGCCTGCTTTGTCGTATTTTTCATTGGTGTAAACATTACGCTCATAGCCGATAACCGTACCCGGTTTCACCGTCAGTACGTTGTTAGCGTCATTCCACTGCTCACGTTCAGCTTCGTAGTTATCACCACCGGTTGTGATGATCTTCAGTTGATCGAGGTCCAGTGCGCCTTCAATCGCTGTTAGGTAGTTTTCAGCTTTCTCTACTCGCATTTCGCCATTTTCTTTCGGCGTTAAGCGCCAAGTATCTAGGTCTTTACGAACGATCTCTGGATAGACTGAGAATGTGTCGATATCCATGTGCGTCATTACTGTATCAAGGTGCATACAAGAGCGGTGCTTCGGTAAATCAATCGCAATCACTTCTTTAGCTTGACCAGATTTGAATAAACTAGCGGCTAGGTTTTCAACACCTTGTGGCTTAGTACGCTCTGAAATACCGATAAGCACGGCACCTTTACCGATAACCAGAACATCTCCACCTTCAATATTCGCATTGTCATAGTGAAGATCTTCATCACCGAAGTGCTTAATGAAATCTTGGCCTGCGAATACAGGGTGCCAGCGGTAAATTGCTCGCAAGTGATTCGTTTCTCGTTGACGGGCAGGCATCATCATCGGGTTAAGAGAGACACCTCCATAAACCCAACAAGAAGTATCGCGGGTAAATAGATGGTTGGGTAGCGGCTCAATAACGAAATCAAGCGGGCGGTGCATCTTCGGTAGCATTGAAGAAGATTTAATAGGAAGTTCAGAGTAGGCTAAACCACCCAGTAGGATCGTGGCTAAGTGCTCGTTGTCCATTTGAGCAAGGTATTCTCTTAAATCACGTGCGAATGTAGGGCCGTAACGGAAATCAGAGATTTGAGTAGTCAGTAGCCACTCACGAGCTTGAGCCACAGCGAGTGTCTCAACCAGTAGGTCATGCAGTAATAACACTTCAACGTCTTGGTTGCGAAGTGTCGTCGCAAAGGCATCGTGTTCTTCACCTGCGGCTTCTACTGCAAGTACATCATCAAAGAGTAACTCATGACAGTTAGAAGGGGTGAGGTGGGTGAGTGCCCTTTCAGGTCGATTTAGGAGAACTCGTCTTAATTGACCGACTTCGGAGCCAACGTACAGCTTACTCATTTTGCATCCTTACTATTAATCCAGCGTCTATTTATGACAAGCTTGTTCGTAATATGCAAGTTTTGAAAATTGTGTAAAGGTTGTGTTATCTCTCAACTATTGGTTTTTAATGCTAATTAATTAAAAATTAGTAATATTAAAATCCAATTGAAAGACTCAATGCTAGAACAAACTTTTTGCGGTTCTATGCTCAAATTTCAGTAATTCGATAATCCATTTTGCTTGGTGAACATGATTTTTCATTCAAAATTTATGCAATTATCTACTTTTAAATGAGATCTTATGCACCAATGAAGTGATCGTCAGTATGCATTTGATATGACTAACCACTCAGTTTTAGAGAAGTAAGGAGAAAAGTAACAATAAAAATGAAATGCTAAAACACACGTTAGTTAATAATATGTTGAAAATTTGTTTCTGTGATTTTGATTTCACTTTTTAATTGATATCCCCTCTGTTATCTAGCGATAAACTTACTCTTCTATACCTGATCTAGGTGGCTTTTCTAGGCGATCCATGCCATATTTCGTGGCAATCAAATTTGATCTTTTCATAGTCAACACTCTGGAGCAGACACATGTCTCACGAAGATGAATATCTATCAGTAGCGGAATTAATTGAATTTCAAAAAGGAGAGACTCGCGACATCATTGAAGCACTAATCGAAGATGGTAGCGATCCTGAAGCTCTATACGATATCGAGCATCACCTTTTTGCTGAAGATTTCGCAGTACTTGAGAAAGCCGTTGTTGAAGCATTCAAAATGGGCTTTGAAGTGCTTGAAGCTGAAGAGACAGAAGACGAAGATGGCAATAAGCTACTTTGTTGTGATGCAACGATGCAGTGTACTCTGAATGCAGAAGCGATTGATGAGCAAGTTGAGAAGCTTGTAAATCTTGCAGAGAAGTTTGACATTATCTACGACGGTTGGGGCACTTACTACGAAGGTGAAGATGCTATCTACCCTGACGAAGATGATGAAGACGAAGAGTAATTTCTTCCCAGTTTTAAAGAATGCCAGCCTTGAGCTGGCATTTTTTTATCCTCAGAAAAATAAATGTCTTTATATGCATTCATTCATTATAATGCGGTCAAAATTGATCTAGCTCAAGGAATGCTATGCGATTACCTCTCGATGGTCTTTGGCAAATATCGCCACTAACGGATCTCTCTATTCCACAAGATGACATTACCTTTCCGGCTCCGTTAAGTTCAAAGCTTCCTGATAGCTTGAGTGAAAGTGAAATCGCAGAGCAAGAGTGGCACCTGATGCATGACATCGAAGTGGATGATGCGATGTTGGCGTGCCCGTTTGTTGAGTTAGTAATGGCAGGTGTTGATTACTTTGCGGAAGTGCGACTCAATGGCGTTGCCGTGTTTGATTGTGATGGTAGCCAAGTCGAATATCGTAAAGATATTCGACCTTACATGCAGTCTGGTCGCAACCGTTTTGAGATTCTTTTCCTTGAAGAAGAGGAGAGCCTGTTGCTTGAAGAGGATATGGATGAGTCAGTCTCTTCACCGGCTGTCGCTAAATCGGATTCTCGTATCGGAATCTGGCAAGCGCCATATCTGCAGTTCGTTCGTCACGTCAAGCTTGAGCAAGTTGTGACAGAGCAGATCTGGCATTACGGTGGTGGTTGTGAGTTCAAAGTGGATGTTATCTATCAAACGCTAAAGCCGGGGCTAATATCGGCATCAATCAAGTTTAATGGTATGACGTTGGTGATGCCGATAGATGTGCGAGCAGAACATACGGGTGTTGTTTTCCAGGTTGAGGCACCGATCATTTTTGATATTGAGAATCCTAACCCTAAACATTTATACTCGTTAGAAGTGGTACTTGATGGGCAGGAAGAGAGCTCTTTTGTCGCCTTGAATCCAGCTTCTTGCGTCAGTAATTTTTTGCGTAGTTAGCGGTTATTTAATTAGCCCGTTACGTAAGGAATCAATTCGCTCACTTGCTTGTCATCTGATGAACTGCCGACGCTAACCCTATTTCAAAAACACATTATAGCGTTTTGGCCATGACAACTTCACAAGCGTCATGGCCTGTTTCTCCCCAAGCTGAATCAAGGTGTTCAAAGCCCAATTTTTCGTAAAGTTTAACGGCAGCATTAAGGCATTCAGTCGTTTCTAGATACATATGTTGATAACCCAGTTCCTTAGCTTTCTCCATCGACATATTAACCAACCTCTTAGCTAAGCCTTTGCCTCTTGTTTCTGGCAAGAAGTACATCTTTTGCAGTTCACAGACTTCTGGCATACCTGCTAATGGTGCAAATCCACCACCACCGACAACCTTTCCATCAAGTTCAATTACCCAATACTGAGATCTTTCATGGTTATAAACGCTAAACATGTCTTCTAAGGTGGGATCTGCTACACCATAACCTTTATCTTCGGTTAGCCCGTTCTCATAAGAGACTTGGCGAATTACATTGGCCACTACGGTGTTGTCTTGCTGTTGTAGGGGACGAACCACCACATCACTTGAAGCGTGGCTTTGTTGCAGTGCTTTAAGGTAGTGCTTAATTCCCCCCGAAACTTGTTGAGTTTCCGCTTCCGTTAAACGCTCAAGTACCGAGTCATAAAACTGATTCTGTTGACTGTGAAGTTGGGTAAGAGTGTTTATCCCTTGTTCTGTAACTGAAGCAACAACACTGCGCTTATCGTTGGGGTGTGGCGAGGTTTGAATTAACGAGTTCTTCGCTAGATTGTTGACTGCTCTACTGGCGTTGGACTTATCAATATTGAGCTTATCCGCTAATTGATTCACGGTTAATGGCTGCTGCTCTAGTTCGATAAGCGTATGCGCTTGAATCGGAGGTAGGGCAATATCACCACAATCTTTGTCGAGCATTCCAAGCTGTCGAACGAGCTGACGTGATAATTCTCTAAGTTGTGCTGAAGTCATGTTGCCTCTCAATATGGTTGCGATGTACAACTACAATTTAATTGCGCACCGCAACTATGTCAACAATAAACTCTCTAGGTTAAGCGTGTTGGTGCAAACAAAACTGTGGCTGTGTTGTTTGGCTTTCTGCCTTTCGTAGCCAAACTTTCTCATGGAAGTAGTAAGCCACGGTATTCAAAGCGGGTTCTAACGTTGCCATCACACCACCAACAAAGGCATCGCCAGTCAATAAGTAGACAACGGTAAAGGCAACACTAAAGTGGATAGTAGCGAAGCTTGCTGTTTTTAATTTAGTCATCCACTGACGAGCTTTAAGCGCTGGAACTTGAGCCCAAGCCTTTTCATGAAAATAGAAGGCCACAGTATTCACAGAGGGCTCAATCATAGCGATCAAGCTACCAATTAAGATGTCGCCTGTTAGTACATAAGCGACACTAAATGCGATAGTAAAATGTAATGCGGCAAAGGTTAGTGTCTTTTTCATGATAATTACTCAATCGTTGTGTTGTTTCGATAGGTCTATTATTGAGAATTATTATCATTAATTAAAATGGGTTGTAGGAATTAATTCGATAGATGAAACCTATCAATAAATAAGTGACGGACGATAAGGCTTGGAGTGAGAGGCATAAAAAAAGGTTGGTCACGAAGACCAACCTTTCTATTTAGAGCGAGAAGTTCGAAGCCTTCTCGTTCAATCAGTTTTAAAGTGCTGCGATTGTCGCTTTTTGCTCTTCAAGCTTAACAAGCGTTTCTTGGTAGCCTTCAAGCTTTTCACGCTCTTTTGCGATAACCGCTTCAGGTGCTTTAGCAACAAAACCTTCGTTACCTAGCTTACCTTCGATACGCTTAATCTCACCGTGAGTCTTCGCTACTTCTTTATCTAGACGAGCAAGTTCAGCATCTTTGTCGATAAGACCCGCCATTGGGATCATCAGCTCAGATTTGCCAACAAGCTTAGTTGCACAAGCTGGAGTTGCTTCGCCGTCTGCTAGAACTTTAATATCGTCTAGCTTAGCTAGAGAAGTAAGAACGATCTTATTTGCTTCGATACGAGTTGCATCTTTCTCATCAGCGACTTTGATCATTACCTCTAAGCCTTGGCTTGGTGCAATGTCGTATTCCGCACGTAGGTTACGGATAGCTGTGATGAAAGTTTTAACCCATTCGATGTCGTCAACGATCTCAGCATTGAAGTTAGCTTCATTAAACTGAGGAAGCGCTTGAGTCATGATGGTCTCGCCTTCAACGCCGTCTACTAGCGGCTTAACGCTCTGCCAGATAGATTCAGTGATGTAAGGAAGAACAGGGTGAGCAAGACGTAGAGTCTTCTCTAGAACCGTGATAAGCGTGTAACGAGTCGCTTGTTGTTGAGCTTCAGTACCCTTCCAAAGAACAGGTTTCGTTAGCTCTAGGTACCAGTCACAGAATTGGTTCCAGATGAATTCGTAAAGCGTGTTTGCCGCCATGTCTAGACGGTAGTTGTCTAGGTGAGCGTTAAACTCTTTCGCTGCAACTTCAAACTGAGATTCAATCCACTTGTCTGCTAGAGAGAATTCCATGTTTGCACGGTCTTCAACAGACAGTGACATGCCACAATCGTGCTCTTCTGTATTCATTAGTACGTAACGGCTTGCGTTCCATAGCTTGTTACAGAAGTTACGGTAACCTTCAAGACGCTTCATGTCCCAGTTGATGTCACGGCCAGTTGAAGCCATAGCAGCAAGAGTGAAACGCAGTGCATCAGTACCGTACGGTTCGATACCATCTTCGAAAGTTTTACGCGTAGCTTTTTCGATCTTAGCAGCCAGTTTAGGTTGCATCATGTTGCCACAACGCTTCTCTACTAGCTCTTCAAGGCCGATGCCGTCAATCATATCGATTGGGTCAAGTACGTTACCTTTCGACTTAGACATCTTGTCGCCGTTTTCATCACGGATAAGGCCCGTCATGTAAACTGTTTTGAAAGGTACTTGAGCCTTGCCATCTTCATCTTTCACGAAGTGCATGGTCATCATGATCATACGAGCAACCCAGAAGAAGATAATATCAAAACCAGATACTAGTACTTCTGATGGGTGGAATGTTTTCATTGCTTCAGTATCTTCAGGCCAGCCTTGTGTGCCGAACGTCCAAAGTGCAGAAGAGAACCAAGTATCAAGAACGTCGTTGTCTTGCTTAAGAACAATTACCGGTGAAAGGTTGTTCTTTTCACGAACTTCTTCTTCAGTGCGACCTACGTAAACTTTACCATCGTTGTCGTACCATGCTGGGATACGGTGGCCCCACCAAAGTTGACGAGAGATACACCAGTCTTGAACGTCACGCATCCACGCGAAGTACATGTTTTCATATTGCTTAGGTACGAATTGGATCTCACCATCTTCAACGGCTTTAACGGCAGGCGCAGCAAGAGGCGCTGTACGCACGTACCATTGGTCAGTCAGCATTGGTTCGATAACTACACCACCACGGTCACCGTAAGGAACGGTTAGATCGTGATCTTTGATCTCTTCAAGTAAACCTAGCTCTTCAAATTCAGCAACCGTTGCACGACGAGCAGCAAAACGTTCCATACCTTGGTATTTAGCTGGAAGATCTGTTGAGTACACATCGCTTTCTTCACCGTTAGTTGTGAAGATTTCAGCCGCATCACGGATATCACCGTTGAACGTTAGGATGTTGATCATTGGTAGGCTATGGCGCTTGCCCACTTCGTAATCGTTAAAGTCATGAGCTGGCGTGATTTTCACACAACCCGTGCCTTTATCCATGTCAGCGTGCTCATCACCTACGATAGGGATAAGACGATTAACGATAGGAAGCAGGATTTCTTTACCGATAAGATCTTTGTAGCGAGGATCTTCAGGGTTAACCGCAACGCCTGTATCACCAAGCATGGTTTCTGGACGTGTAGTAGCAACGACGATGTAGTCTTTGCCGTCAGCCGTTTTAACACCGTTCGCTAGTGGATAGCGGAAGTGCCACATGAAACCTTTTTTGTCTTTGTTTTCAACTTCAAGATCAGAAATAGCAGTGTGCAGTTTAGGATCCCAGTTTACTAGACGCTTACCACGGTAGATTAGGTCTTCTTCGTATAGACGAACAAACACTTCTTGAGTCGCAGCCGATAGGCCGTCATCCATAGTGAATCGCTCACGATCCCAATCTACAGAAGCACCAAGACGACGAAGTTGTTGAGTGATCGTGCCACCTGATTCGCCTTTCCATTCCCAGATCTTGTCGATGAAAGCTTCACGGCCGTAGTCGTGTTTTGTTTTGCCTTCTTCAGCGGCGATCTTACGCTCAACAACCATTTGAGTGGCGATACCAGCGTGGTCAGTACCCACTTGCCAAAGAGTATTTTTGCCTTTCATACGTTGAGCACGGATAAGCGTATCCATGATCGTATCTTGGAACGCGTGACCCATGTGTAGGCTGCCAGTGACGTTCGGTGGCGGGATCATGATGCTGTAAGCTTCTTTTGATGTGTCACCGTGTGGCTTAAAGTAGCCTTTCTCTTCCCAAGTCTTATACAGAGCTTGTTCGATTGATGTTGGGTTGTATGTCTTTTCCATAGTGCTCTTATAACGGATACTGTGAATGGTTAATCGTGGTCAAACTTCATAAGTGAAGCTTCTTGAATCTAAATCCAAAGATAGCTTTAACTATGAGGTTTGACTATGGATGTTGAATCTCGATAGTTTGTAGCTGATATCCAGCCTGACGGTAAATTTTATACCTTTCTCGAGCGAGTTGCTTAGCTTTTTCTTCGCAAGGAACGAAGTCTATCACCTGAGCAAAGGCGTTCGCAAAGGTTGTATTATTATCGGCCAGATTTATTACCAGTTGGCGATTCCAATTATGTTTTACGCCTTGATAGCCAATTTCGATGTTGGTTGAATACTTTGGGCCTTCGCCAGCTAAGTTATGTGCAATAAATTCATTGGGTTCGACCTGCCAGAAAACCTCAGCGATACGTTCGGCATGTTCTTTGTCATTGCAGTTGAGATAAAGTTTAGCGCCTTGTTTAGCAAAGTGCTGAGCAAGAAACAGCACATAGTGAGCAAAACCATCTTCGCTGGCTTGCGGGCTGTCTGAAGGCACAATGTAAAACGTGGCAGTCTGCATACTTAACACTCGAAACTTGAACTGAAAATCGTGGATATCAATATTACTTGGTTAACAGGGTCTAACAAATAGCGCTTATTAAAAAAGGGCCCGTAGGCCCTTTTCATTATTTTGAAGATTGCTCTTCAGTCTCTTGGCCGCTGCGGTTCAATAAGAATTGGACTAGCATTGAGACAGGACGACCTGTCGAGCCTTTCGCTGCACCTGACTTCCAAGCTGTACCTGCACTGTCGATGTGAGCCCAGTGGTACTTCTTAGTGAATTTAGACAGGAAACAACCTGCGGTAATAGTACCGCCAGGGCGGCCACCGATGTTTGCCATATCAGCAAACGGACTGTTCAGCTGCTCATGGTATTCGTCTGCCATAGGTAGACGCCATGCGCGATCACTTGCTTGCTCTGAAGCATTAACAAGTTCATGAGACAGTGGGTTGTGGTTAGATAGAACGCCACTGATGTGGTGACCCAGAGCGATAACACATGCGCCAGTTAGCGTAGCAACATCGACAACACAATCTGGTTCAAAGCGCTCAACGTAAGTTAGGGCATCACATAGAACCAAGCGACCTTCTGCATCAGTATTTAATACTTCAACGGTTTGGCCTGACATGGTTGTTAGAATGTCACCTGGGCGGTAAGCATTGCTACCTGGCATGTTTTCACAGCCTGCAAGGATACCTACAACGTTGATTGGCAAGTTAAGTTTCGCCAGTGCTTTCATTGTGCCGAATACAGATGCAGCACCACACATGTCGTACTTCATCTCATCCATGCCTTCACCAGGCTTAAGCGAGATACCGCCTGAATCGAAAGTAAGACCTTTACCGACTAGAACGATAGGTTTTGCATTTGGGTCAGCAGCACCTTTGTATTCCATGATAGACATCATAGATTCGTTCTTAGAGCCACGGCCTACAGCTAAGTATGAAGTCATACCTAGCTTTTCCATCTCTTCTTCACCGATGATCTTAGTCTTTACTGTCTCATAATCGTCAGCTAAACGACGAGCTTGAGAAGCTAAGTAAGCCGGGTTTGCGATGTTTGGTGGCATGTTGCCAAGATCTTTAGATGCTTTCACACCTGAAGCAATAGCAAGACCATGAGAAATCGCTTTTTCGCCAAGGCTTAGCTCGCGACGAGTTGGTACGTTGAATACCAATTTACGCAATGGACGACGAGTCTCTGGTTTGTTGCTCTTAAATTGGTCGAATGTGTAAAGACCATCTTTAGTCGCTTCTACCGCTTGACGAACTTTCCAGTAAGTGTCGCGACCTTTAACGTGAAGTTCTGTAAGGAAACATACTGCTTCCATAGAACCTGTTTCGTTTAGTGTGCTGATGGTTTTTTGGATAATTTCTTTGTATTGACGCTCGCCTAGCTCACGTTCTTTACCACAGCCTACCAGTAGAACACGTTCTGAAAGTACACCAGGTACTTGATGCAGTAGCAGCATCTGGCCAGGTTTACCCTCTAGATCACCGCGACGAAGCAGTGAACTAATGTAGCCATCGCTAATCTTATCTAATTGCTCGGCTACTGGAGAAAGGCGGCGCGGTTCGAATACACCGACAACGATACATGCGCTGCGCTGTTTCTCTGGGCTGCCACTTTTTACACTGAACTCCATGCGTACTCCTACATCCTGAAGACAAATCGAACTAAATGTTAGATAATGGGTTCTTACTTGTTGGATCCTATAATGGAACTAACCTTAAAGAAGAACGCTAACACTTAGCTAAAAATTTAAAAAAATAAAAGGTTCAACGGGAAATTATAGTGATTCAATCAAAAAAACAAGTTTTGTATAGGTAATTTGAGCGTGATTATTGTTAGATATTTGATCCGCGAGACAATCAAGAGCCAATTTGCGATCTTTTTTGTTCTCTTTCTCGTGTTTCTCAGCCAAAAATTCATCAGTGTTTTAGCGGACGCCTCTGATGGTGATATTCCTGCGAGCCTCATATTGTCGATTGTTGGTCTAAATATGCCAGCAATGGGTTTGTTGATGCTTCCACTCAGTATCTATATTGGTATTTTGCTTACTTTTGGCCGTCTTTACGCTGAAAGTGAAATTGTCGTAATGAACGCTACGGGTATTGGTAATAAATTCCTTATCCAATCTGCGCTTTATTTGGCTTTGATAACCGCATCAGTTGCCGCTTTTAACTCATTTTGGTTATCTCCTTGGTCGCAAGACAAAGTTGAGCAAATGTATGAAGAAGTGGCTGCAGAGAACAGTGTTGATCTGCTGCCAAAAGGTAAGTTTGAAGGCACGCCGGATGGTTCTTCTGTCGTTTTCATTGATGATATCGACGGTAATAAGTTAGAAAATGTGTTCGTTGCTCAAATGCGCCCACGTGATTCGGTATTACCCAGTGTGATGTTTTCTAAGTCGGGTGATGTCAAAGAACTGAGCGATGGTCGCCAAGTCATCGTTATGTATGACGGCACTCGTCATGAAGGGGTTCCGACACGTCTTGATTATATGGTGACGCACTTTGAAGAGTACGAAGGCTTAATCGGTCAGCGTGAAGTCAAGAAAAAAGGTCGAGATTGGGAAGCGATTCCTACACTCGAACTGATTGGTAATCCAGAAAACAGTGCCAAAGCGGAATTACAGTGGCGAATTTCATTGGTACTTTGTATTCCATTGTTGACCATGCTTGTTGTGCCTCTGTCGGCGGTGAACCCTCGACAGGGTCGTTTCGCTAAAATTGGTCCAGCAATCCTTATTTACCTAACCTATTTCTTAACAATCAGTGCAACCAAATCTTCGATTGAAGAAGGGAGTATCCCTGCGGTAGTCGGCATGTGGCCAATTAATGCGTTATTGTTATTTGTCGCAATTGGTGCAAACTTTATGGATAGCGTGCCAGTAAGGCGTTTGAAAGAAAAATTCAAGAATAAAAGGTTAGCTTAAGCCGTGTTTAAGATTCTCGATTTATATATAGGCAGAACCATCATCGCAACGACGTCACTGGTATTGGTGACGTTTGTTGGTCTCTCTGGGTTCATCAAGTACGTAGAGCAGCTGAGAAAGGTTGGTCGTGGTACCTATGATCTATTACAAGCGCTGTATTTCGTTCTATTGAGTGTACCTCGTGATATCGAGATGTTCTTTCCAATGGCCGCATTACTTGGTGCATTGATTGGATTGGGTATGCTTGCTGCGAGTTCTGAACTGGTGGTGATGCAGGCTGCGGGTTTCTCTAAGTTAGATATTGGCCTATCGGTACTCAAAACCGCAATTCCATTAATGATCGTCGTAACTCTTCTTGGTCAATGGGGTGCGCCTCAAGCACAGAAGATGGCTCGTGACCTAAGAACCATATCGATTGCTGGTGGTAATATTATCTCGACCCAAAGTGGGGTATGGGCACGTGATGCCAACGACTTTATATTCGTTGTCAAAATTGACGATGAAAAGCTATATGGTTTGAACATGTGGCGCTTTGATGAGAATAAGGCACTTAAGACGGCGATATACTCTGAAGAGGTCGATTACGTTGGAGACAACGTTTGGACAATGAATGATGTCGAGATCACGTCTTTCGAAAATGAGATTCAAATTACTAAAGAAAGCCTACCGACATACTCATGGAAGACATCACTCGCTCCGGATAAGCTTGCGATCGTAACAGTTAAACCAGAAGAACTGTCTTTAAGTGGGTTGTACGATTATGTTTCCTACCTTAAAGCCTCGGAGCAAGATGCATCACGCTATGAACTCGCTTTATGGAGAAAGATAACTCAGCCGATTTCGATAGCGGTCATGATGTTGATGGCATTGTCGTTTATCTTTGGTCCATTACGAAGTGTGACTATGGGAGCTAGGATTCTTTCGGGGGTTATTGCAGGTTTTACTTTCTATATATCCAGTGAGTTCTTTGGTCCGGTCAGTTTGGTTTATCAAATACCGCCGGCCTTTGGTGCGCTAGCCCCTAGCGTGGTATTCCTCGGAATAGCCATAATGCTCTTGAGGCGGAAACTGTAAATAGAAAAAAGGAAGGCATAACGCCTTCCTTTTTTGATCTTGACTGTAGCAAGTTTAATCGCGTTATCGTGCTTGTGGTAGCACTACTACTTCGGTCTTCGCCCAGATGTCGTGAAAGCCACGTTTCTGAGGATCGAATGGAACACATAAGTTTGCTAATCCAAATCCTGAGGTTCCTAAGCGAATCAGCGCTTGGGTTACCGTAATAGCGGAGCCATCTTTGTTTTGAATGCGCAGTTTCCAAGCTCGCATTCCTAGCGTTTGACCTGCTCTTGTCCAAAAGAACACAAAGAAGTACACCCAAACCACAACTAAGTAAAAGGTATATGCAGGGCTCCAAATCGGATGGTTGCTCAAGAAGTCACTAACATCGGCATAACCGCTATGGTTAAAAACGCCAAGTGCCATGAGCGCATGCAGCAGAGCGACAATGACGCCAGCCGCCAGCATCTCTATAGCTATTACGATAAGGGCGTCATAGAACAAGGCACCAAATCGGCGCATTACTCCTGCTGGTGGCATTGTGTTTGTTGGTGTCATGGTGTTATTACTTCTTCAAAAATTTAGGCGTCAGAATATAGTCTAAGGCTTGGCGTGAAAAGAGACATGACGCACAGCTTATGACTTAGTGGCGAAATTATCGGCAAACACACATGAATTCAAGTTTTTATACTTGCCACATCAGTTCGCATACGTATAATGCCAGACATCGAAAGGGCAACGCCCCAAGATAATGCCGGTATGGTGAAATTGGTATACACGACGGATTCAAAATCCGTTGCCTTCGGGCGTGGCGGTTCAAGTCCGCCTACCGGTACCATATTTAAATGACAAAGCCTCGACTCAAGTCGGGGCTTTGTTGTATCTAGCACAATCAAAAGCTTACCTCAGTTTCCTTTTCCTGTTATCAGTAAAAATCTTTCCGATAGACTCTCTTTATCAACCCTGAAATTTTGCCCATGGTCCATCTATGGTTCATCGCATGTCGATTCTGTGCTCAAGGGAATCCTTGTAAATCCAATAAATGCTAAAAGCTGTCATCTCATAAGCTAGTATCATTAAGGGCTGTGAGCTTGAAGAACCATGGTACGACCATGGTGAATTTACGGTGCTATGGATTCTGTTATGTGTCCTAGCTTGGCTAATGATTAAAGTCTATTTGGTGAACAGGTATTAAGCCAAGGTTGAATCATAGACAGTAATATTTTGATCACTAAGATAATCATCATACGTTATATCCATTCTCTCAAGATAAATGGGGTTAAAGCCCATTCTAAGAACCATTTCTGATTCATAACCTCTATCCCAGAGAATATCTGTTCGAGCTACGACAGCTTTTATAACAACACTATCTTGTTTCAGTTGATCAGTAGATGGGTGATCAAAAGCAAATTTTTTAGCTACTTTAACGTCTGTTGTCCATGGTTGACGGTTTCGATAAACTTCGTTTTCTAACTGACTTTTATGACAGCCTCTGTAAACCGTTATTTGCTCATCTGGGACTGAAAGTTCGTTGATTTGCTCTGTAATGATAACCACGGGGAACCAATTGTCAGCGCAGCGTTCGCTGTGCCTATAGAGTTCTTTTTGTAACGCCACTCCGTTATGTTCAATCCACTCGATAAAGCAACAACACATAACATGTATGAACTCATTGGATTCATTATCGCCACTAAACTTAATGCGATCCCTCAAATTATTAGCACATAAGCTACTTGCCTTAATCTTTTGAGCTTCCGTTAACATCTGGTTCAAAGTGGTATCAATAAATTGCATTTGAGAGTTGTCGAAGCTTCGGTACTGCTCCATCCAATGATCTTTTAACAGTTTCATTTCATTAAATAAACAGTGTTTCAATTGTGGAGTCATTTCTCTACCTACGCTATCCCAATAGTTTACAATCGACACTATACACACCAATGGATACGGAGGAAATCAAGCTAAATTTCAATCTAAATAATCTCTTATGGAATCACTCGTTTTGATGTATTAACGTTAAGCCTTTTATCATGGGGCTTTTGAGCTAGTGTGTACTAAGGCTGTTGGGGATAGACATTAACAACCAATCACACTAATACACCACGAAACGACCATGTCATTGTTTACTCAATTACTTCAGTGAACTTTATCCCCGACATTCCCTCTAGAAACTTACCAACTAATTCCACCACTGCCACCAGAAGCGATTCTAACGCGATGATTCAGTATCGTTATTACTAACGTTCGATGAGTTAACTTTGCTGTTGTCAGCTCACTGAGTGATTGTCTGAGGTGCTTCTGGTGGTAAGTGGGCATGATCAGTGTGCCGTGTGGTGGTGTTCATGTAGATGGTAACTTTTCTTTCGACATATCGTGTATTTATCTCACCTTTCATCAGGAATCACTAAACATCACTGATAATCACTGATAATCACCAGAATATCACTGTTCTATCATCGTCGTTTTGCTTAGGTCTTTCATACAATGGCATCGTTCATTCAACAACGGAGATAGAACGATGAGTAACAAACAGAACGACCATAAATCAAATCAAGCTAACCGTAACAAAGGTTCTACTGGTCAAAATACGGCGTATCAAAAAGCAAATGACAATCATGCGAATCAGATGAACCCTAACAATTCACGTTACCAAGGCAAAAAGTAGGAGATTACAATGATAGATTCTTCAGATATGTCTCAAGATGAGCTAGATGTATGGTCTGATATTAATAATCCTAATAATGATGCCGATATGGATGATTGGGCGGATGCTCACAATCCTAATAACGATGATTATATAGGTGATGACTAAGAACAGAGCCGATGGTTAAATAACCATCGGTTTTCTCTTTAATAACATTAGGTTGGCTATGGGTGAAACAGATAAGAAGTACAAGTTGACAAGGCAACTGCTTAAGCTGGCAATAGATACCGCTGGATATCGCAATGAGGATATAGCGGTTAAAGCAGGGTTAAGTGGAAAGTCTGTTGCTTTGGTCTCTGCATGGCGAAACGGACGGAAAAATGCGACTGAAAGGCAGATGGCATATTTTATTAAAGAGTATGGTCATCTACTCAAAAGGGCTAGGGAGCATCTGTTTTATACAGTTCTTTTAGAGGACGGAGAAAGTAAGTCTCTATTTCGAAAACTAACTGGTGAAATGATTTTTAAGTATCAAGTCAAGACAGTTAAAAGTAGTGCTTATCATCGTTCGAAAGAGCCATATAATAAAAACCATAGAAGCTTTACTTGCTTAAGGCTTGTCATTTTGCAAGACAACGATGTGTTTAATGTCATATGTCAATATAGGGCTGGTTTAGTCGGTTTAATAGAGACGGAAATTGAAGGAAAAAAACGAACAATCTTCAACGGGGTTGAACTAGATGATGTTGTTCATTCCGATAATGAAGAAGGGAACTGGTATTGTTACGACATTAAACGAGATATCGAGTTAGACGAGCTGGTGCAATTTATTCAGGATTACTGTCGAAACATTGTTGTAGGTAAAAACCTTATAGACGCTGCATATAATCGTAGTCCTGATACGAGTGCATTTTTTGATTCCGGTACGGTTTATCCACTTGAATTATCGTTCTATCAAAAGATGCTCTCTCTTAATTTGCATTCAGAGTATTTTCCATTCTAAGATGATATCGAAACCCAATAGCTAATGAGGGGCTCAATCCTCAAACCAGAACTGGATGCCAGTTCATCACAACAATACCTTTCATTATGAGCACCACCCTAGCTTCATTGGCTGGGTCGTGTACAGGTATTTGGACAACCTTGTAGCCTGTCATTGATTAGGTGAAAACGCTGAGGCAAGTAGCTGAAACTGCTCAAGGTTCATTAGGGATAGGGGTGGGTACAGCCGAACCATATGACTTCGTGTTGTATCGTTCGGCTTTTATTAGTCTCCTAAAAGGTTAAAACCACCGACTTTAGTCGGTCAGCTTTAGCTATGATACTTTACAACTCTGTACATAGGTGGAGTTGGTCATGGACTATCGTTACGGAAGCCATACGGTT
>NZ_JACJFF010000180.1:0-6540 GCF_014164465.1 Vibrio sp. SG41-7
AATTTGTACTCTCTTTACTGGTAGCGGTTTGTAAGTACCGTTTACCAATTCTGCTCTTAGTGTTTTGATCAATTGGCCAGATGATTCAATGCTGTTTAAGTCTTCAAATCTAACACCATCGACACACGCAGTTCCTTTATTTGCTTTACACAAATAGAAAGCATACCAGAGGATGTCGAATCGACAGATTTTGTCATAAAGACTGTAAAATGCTTTGTCTGGCATATAGAGGTTAGCTTTAAGCTGATATTACCCATTGATGTCGGCAAATCTCAGTTCTGAATAAATATTCACCTACGTATGAGTTCTAATTGCGGTATAAATCCACTTACAACTAAGTGTAGGTGGATTACTCTAGATGATAATTGTCCAAAAATGAGTTAAAAAGCGATCTAAAGATTGTACTTTTTTGACTCTTTGAAAATGGTAAATCTCTGAAAACGATCAAACTTTAGCTTCAAAAATGGCTATTTCTACCGTGAGCGTGACAGTAATGAGTAAGTATAAGGAAGCTGTAATGGCTTCCTTATATGCCAGATGATTTTTGCCTTATCATTTACTAATATAAGGGGCGTATCCGTGATCACTGATAATGATATAGCTTAACATCAACGATTAAATCAATGACACGTTCGTGCATTAGTCAATCAGTCTTGCTTTCTCAACCAGTCAGGAATATGTAAGTGTTGTGATGATACAGGCTCACTACCATTGATTGAAACATTTCTACCGAAAGGCTTAATTGCTTGAGTTGCAACCTCATTATTAAATGCAAATAAGTCAATTTTGTAATTATCAAGAATCTCGTTACACGTGAACCCGATTGCTAATGAAGAGAAGAGGTAGATGGCAGTTTAGTTCTAAGTGCTTGATTGAGCATTTGGAAGGTTTCATTTGTAAGGTTGTTTGTAGCTCTAATCATAGCCGTAGCATGGTTACTAGAGGAAAGGTTTAGTTGTTCTAAATCTGAGTCTATCGTCTGTGAGTCTAGTTTCGAATAAATAGCAATTGAGCCTTTACGATCGATAAGATCGCTGCTTGATAATGCGATTAGACCATCAGATCTACTAATACTTTGTAAGGCATCAAGACAGCTACCATGTAATGAACTGTTAACTATGATAATCAGAATGTTCAGAGTGTTACTTAAATCTTTCAGCAACTGCTTTTCTTCATGATTGATAGCCTGCTTAATGCCCTATCTGGCAGGGTAGTTGTCACTGTTAAAATTTAACCAGTTTGGGCGATAAAGAGTAATTGTGTCTCGTATCTCAGTAGAAAGAAAAGAAGCTATATTGAAGAAGCTGCTGCCTCCCTATTCGATGTCAGTGAAAGAAGTGTCGGAAGAGGAAGGAATTAGCACTGCAACCCTGTATCATTGGCGCCAGCAACTCAGACGTTCAGGAGCCGCAGTGCCAAATAGCAACACTTCATCAGAGCAGTGGTCTGCTCAAACTAAACTTGCCATTGTTGCCGAGACTTACTCGATGACCGAAAGTGAACTCAGCCAATATTGTCGTGAAAAAGGTCTTTTCCCTGAACAAATCCAAAGTTGGCGCCGCGAATGTATGCAAGGGTTTAAGTCGAGTAAAGAGCAGGAAGCTGAAGCAAAGAAGCAGGCTAAAGCTGACAAACTTGAAATCAAAGAGTTGAAGAAAGATTTACGACTCAAAGAAAAAGCACTCGCTGAAACGGCCGCCCTCTTGGTACTAAGAAAAAAGCTGAGAGCCTTTTACGGGGAAGAGCCAGAGGACGACTAACCTCAACCGATGAAAGGCAGACCATAGTCACTTTAATTCTTGAAGCGAAGCAATGCGGATGCCGTTTAGAGCCAGCTTGCCATGAAGTTCAAATTGACTTGAGAACGTATCGTCGCTGGTATCAGCAAGGTGAAGTACAAACAGACAAAAGGTCAATATGCATCAGGCCAGAGCCTGCTAACAAGCTGTCGCAGGAAGAGCGTGATGCGATTATCGAGGTGTGTAACCGCTCTGAGTTCGCAAGCTTACCTCCGACTCAAATCGTCCCGACACTGCTTGATAGAGGTGAGTATATCGCCTCTGAATCGAGCTATTATCGAGTACTGGCAGCACAGGGGCAACTTCACAAACGAGGTCGTCAGCGGAGCAGACAGAAGCAAGCGAAGCCAACAAGTTATACGGCAACAAGCTCGAATCAAGTCTACACATGGGATATCACTTACTTACCTTCAAAGGTTCGAGGCCAACACTATTACCTGTATGTCATCGAAGACATCTACAGCCGAAAAATCGTGGGTTATGAAGTGTATGAGCGAGAGTGCGGTGAACTGGCGTCACAGCTTCTGCAACGGACGTTGATGCGAGAGCAGTGCTTTAATCAAGCTCTGGTTCTTCACTCTGATAACGGTGCACCAATGAAGTCGTTGACCTTCAAAGCTAAGATGGAAGAGTTAGGTATTACCTCATCGTATAGCCGCCCAAGAGTCAGTGATGATAACCCGTATGTCGAGTCATTGTTCCGCACGGTAAAGTACATGCCAAGTTGGCCAGTAAAAGGCTTTGAAACGATCGACAGTAGTCGAAGTTGGGTTGAAGCCTTCGTACACTGGTACAACACCGAGCACAAGCACAGTAAGCTAAATTACGTTACGCCTTCAGAGCGCCACAATGGAAAAGATAAAGAGATCTTGAAGCGCCGTATAGAGGTCTTGCTTGCTGCAAAACAGCGAAAGCCTGAGCGGTGGCCTGGTGATATCAGAAACTGTGAACCTGTTGGTGACGTTCACCTGAATCCAGAAAGAGAAGCTGCTTAATAAGCAAGCAAATGATGACAACTACCTTGAAAAACACCGAATGGATAGTGTAATAATTCCAGTTTTATCAGTGCAACATTGCTTGATTATAGCGAGTTTAAGCACCTCTATGTTTTGCTCTTCGCTAAATTCAACCTCAAAGATGTTCAGTGATGTATTCATAAGGGAGTGGTCCTATGTTTGATATCTATAGTGATCATTTCATAGTGGAAAGTGATTGATATTGCCTACTTTCACACACGATTCACGATAACTCACACCTGTCTCACCGAAAGAGATCTAAGTCATATTTGACTTACTTCCCTGCAATTAATGGTTGATGGTTAAGTCTTATATGTCTAAGGTTAATGTTGTTAATTTAGTGAGGGTGTCCAAATGGATAAAAATGATCTAACACAGTTTATGCGAGAGTTCTTAGTTGGCTTGCGAACAAAAGCATCAATGTCACAAGCTGATGTTTCTAAACGCTCAGGGATGGAGGACGATAGATTGATACTTGATCAAAAGGGAGTATCAAGAATTGAAAACAACCCCTTGGACGGGGATACATATAAGATTGCTGCCTATATGACGGCAGTTGGTAGCACCTTAGAAGCCTACTCATCAGCAATTCAACAAGCTGTTCAGCTTAATAGAGGCCAAAAGAATATGGAAACTACGACAAAGACTAATCAGCTCATTTTAATTGATGACACTCTCAAAAAAGTAGCCAAGGCTAAGGCTCACCTCCATGAATTTGAACATGAATACACATCAAATCTCGGTTTGGCAGAAGCATTGAACCAATCGGTTCTAAACCTTGAAGGTTTGAAGCGTAAACCTGTTATCGGTTTTTTTGGTCATTACGATAGTGGCAAGTCAACGCTCATAAACACTGTAGTAAACAATGAGTTTCTACCTGTAAAATATCAACCAGCAACCAGTATTGTTAATATGCTCGTTCATAAGGATGATAAACCTGATTTCTTAAGTGGTGATGTAGCTCTATTTCGTAAAGGTTTCTTACCACACATGATTAGTGATAGAACCAAGGTATCTGAGTATTTAATTGAAGAAGGTGGCAAGGAGATCTTAGACAAATACGGTGTCCATGATTGGGATGACCAAACAATGACGGATGATGCCTATTTATCAGTCTCGTATTTAGATGCACCTATCTTACATAGAGCATGGTTACTAGATACACCGGGAAATCTAAATGACTCTGAAACACAAGATACCGACTTTGCAATTTCAGGAGTTGAGCTGGTTGATGGTGTCGTTTTCTTATCACAACACAGTGGGTACATGAACGGACCAAGTGTCTCATTTCTAGCGGATATTATTCGCAAGCGTATCCCATCCTCTAAACGGGACATTTTAGAGCATATTGCCCTTGTTAAGACACATTGCCATTCAGGTATGAGTCCACAAGAAATCAAGGAAGTGGAATTGCTTTCTATGAAGAGAGTTTACAAATACCTTGATACCACCGTTTTCGATAGTTGGAAGGCCGATGGTTGTATTGCGGAATCACCCTCACCGCAAATGTTAGCTGATATCACGTGTTCTTTTTGGCGAGAAACTGACATATTGCGCGAAGGTACTCTGGAGGCTATCAGTAAGATGTCGTACTTCTTGATGGAGAACCAAGATGCTCTTGTAAAGCAGCGTGTTCAAGATGTTGAGCTAGCCATTCAAGGTACAATTACAGCTTGTATTGAAAAGCTGAGATCTTTGAAAGCTAGTGGAGAACAAAGACTTGCAGAGGTTGAGACACAGGATGCGCGATTTCGTGAGAAATCAGGTAATCTAATTGAAAAATTTAAAGAGCTTATAATCTCGACTAATCAAACGGAAACTGAGTGTAATTCAGAGTTGAAAATCTATTACAACAGCCTAGTTAGTGAATCCAACATAGAAAGTCTAATTGAAGATAACTTCGATGATAAAAAGGATGCAGAACAAGGCATTGGCGGGGTAATTAGTCAGTTATTATCTCGCAAATTAGAAAACACATTGAAAACAAATTCCGTTGGATTCAATAACCAAATCGATCAATTACTTGTGAGCTGGCAGTCTATTATACCAACGACAATTGCAGTTGATTCCTCTATTGATATGAATGGTATGAAGATTGATGGCTTTGATTCACGATCTGCTTTTGTTGGTGGTTTAGCTGGGGTTGGAAGTCTTGGTGCTATGGCTCTGTATGTCTCTGGTATTACGAGTAACCTAGGGGCGTATATCCTTGTGGGAAAAGCTGCTGGTGTCCTTACTTCTTTGGGCTTGGCTAGCAGTGTTACTAGTGTAACGTCGTTTGTGGCTGCAATTGGAGGACCAATAACAATTGGTGTAGTGATAGCCTCTGCAATCGGTTATGCCGTATATCGTCTATTTGGAGGCAAGTGGCAATCTTCATTAGCAAAAAAAATTCGACAAGCCGTAGATAAAAAGTCTCCTCTAGGTGAAATTGAAAAGGTTGTTTCTTCATATTGGACAGCAACCCGACAATCGACATTAGTATGTTTGGATGAACTGCAATCCGAAACTGAAAAGCATATCGAAAAAATGTATAAAGAGGCTACGCAAGAATTTGATTTAGCTGATTTAGATAAGTGTATATCACATCTACAAATGGTCTTGACTCAAGTTAAATAAAGGAAATAACCAATGTTTGCAAGTTTGGTAAAAAGTATAAAAGGTATTATTGAGTTTAAGGATGCTGATATTGACAAAACCGTAGACGTTAAGCTCCCAGAGTCAGTTGTTGAGCCTCTTAGCAGAGAGCAATACTGGGAATCTCAATTACTAGAAAAAACTATCGGTTTTGATCCAAGTGATTGTATGGATTATTTCGCAGAGCTACATCGTAGAGCAATTGAATTTGGTCTCAGTGTTGATCTGAATAATGAAAAAGCAGCATTAAACAATGATGAAGCTAAATTACTAGAGATGAGAGCTGCGATCTCTGGTGAAAAAGTGGAACACGTTAGCACAGAGAAAGACAAACGAACGATAGATGATTTGATTAGTCAATATACAAGTGAAACCTATAAATCATTGGATTCATTCTTTGACCCATTCTATAAATCAATGGGGGACGGTTGTAAATATGTAGTCACTTCAAACGACTGGTTTGAATCTAAAGGTAAAAAGAAAATAAAGGGAGCTGGTAAGTCTTATGCTCATCATCCTGCTGAAGAGCCATCAGAATATGTGCATGATGTGCTAGTTCTATTCGACACTACTCTGTTTGGTAGTGGGGGTGATGGTATGACATTGACTTCAGAGTTCGTGGCGTTTAAAGGCTTGGGGAAAGACAAAGAATTTATCTTTATCGGAGATATTGAGAGTGTTGGTTATGACCGCGGTTCGAAAGAGTTAACTTTCAACGACATAAAATATAATTATGTTCACACCGAGTTAAATGGACCAGCGAAGCGGGTTTTTGAGTGCTTACAGGCGTACATTAACCAACCGAGCTTGAGATTGAAAAAATATATAAACAATAAATAACCTAATAGAAGGGAGCTACTGCTCCCTTCTATGCCATTAACTCAAACGTAGCTACTTCGTGCAGTCATACCAACCATCACCACTGTCACACTCATACTTAAACGTCCCATTAGGATAAGAAACGGGTGTGGTTCTTTTGAATCGACACGTTACATTTTAGCCATACAGCCTTTGTTTAGCCTGCTGTTTATGGAAATTCCAGTAATCCTGTAAATCACCACTCGATTTAACGGAGCGTAGTCTCAAGA
>NZ_JACJFF010000181.1:0-6445 GCF_014164465.1 Vibrio sp. SG41-7
CTCAAGATTGCCTCAGCCCCATCAAGGCTCCACCTAGCTCCTGTGATATCTAATCTATCATTTATCAGATGCCGACAAGCTCCTTCGATAACACCACTTGCTATCGGATATCCACACTCTAGTGCGTATCCGCCCCATGAACCCACGGGTCGACTTGTCAGTGTTTGAAGTTCCAAGGTAGGAGTGCGTCGATATCAGGCTCTGCTTTCGCCAACTCTTTCATGCACTTGACTAGGTAGTCATAGAGGATAAGACCGTTGGCTTTCGCGGTCTCGATGATGCTGTAAAGCATCGCGCTCGCATCAGCACCGTTTGGTGTGTTAGAGAATAGCCAGATGGTATGACCTTATATACTAAGACTTACCTATGGTGCGTTTTTGGAGGTCATCAATATGAAATCTGTCAACTATTCTGCTTACATTGGGCTCGATGTACACAAGGACACTATTGCCGTTGCGGTTGCAAACCCGGAACGGCAAGGGGAAGTTCGATTCTATGGGAATATTTCTTCAGCAAAAGACTCCGTCATTCGGCTGATGAAGAAGCTCATCAACCTCCACGGTTCAATTCTTGTCTGCTATGAAGCAGGGCCTACTGGTTATGGCCTATATCGATTGCTGCTCAGCATGAATATAGATTGTACTGTTGTGGCCCCTTCTAGAATTCCTAAGATATCAACCAACAAGATCAAAAATGATCATCGAGATGCTGTTGCTCTCGCACGACTATTAAGGGCTGGTGAGTTGGTTGATGTCTGGGTTCCCGACATGACACATGAAGCTATGCGTGATCTAGTTAGAGCTAGAAGCTGTGCAAAAAAAGATACCAAGGTTGCTAAGCAACGTATCCAGAGTATTCTTCTGAGAACAGGAAAGCGTTACGAGAAAAAAATGTGGACCGTTCGCCATCGAGTATGGCTCGCAAATCAATCTTTCCCTATCGCTTCCCAGCAAATTGCATACGAGCATTATCGGCAGAGCTTAGAGCAAATAGAAAATCGAATAGAGCAACTAGACCAAGAAATTGATCGATTACTACCTAATTGGTCCTTATACAACCTCGTCAATCAGTTACAAGCGTTAAAAGGTGTTGGTCGTACCATCGCTATCTCTGTAGCTGCTGAACTCGGGGACTTTTCACGATTTAGTAATCCTAAGCAAATTATGGCATTCCTTGGCCTAATACCTGGTGAGTACTCTAGTGGTAGCACTACTCGTAAATTTGGAATTACTAAAGCTGGTAATGTTGAGTTAAGACGGCTGCTGTATGAGGCAGCATGGGCTTACAGGAATAATGCAAAAGTTGGTAACTGGTTAGTGACTTACCGTCCCGACAGCGTCTGCCAAGAGGCCAAAGATATTTCTTGGAAGGCTCAGCAAAGGTTGTGCTTTCGCTATCGGAGCTTAGTTGCTAAGGGAAAGAAATCACAAGTCGCCATTACTGCTGTTGCAAGAGAATTGCTTGGCTTTATGTGGGATATTGCTGTATCCACACGGAGCCAGAAAGCATAAAATTTGCCTGAAAGTGAAGAAGCTCAAGGTGAGTAATCCTCGTTAAGAATTTAAGTCGACCACTCGGTTAGATACTAGCAGCCAGATAGAGGTAAACTCATTACGAAAACCATGTTGGGGCTAAAGATCCCCGAATAAGAGTATGTATAACCCAAGTAATTGCTGATTCACTTTCAGGCAATTCTAACGTTGAAAATATGCCTCGTTTCACAGAGGAGAGAGAGGTTTTGTCGAAAAACTGGAAAAAGGTCATAAGAGTTCTTCCTGCCAATAACCAGCGGTTTAATTGCGCGTTCAGCGCGATTATTATCGATAGATAAGTGGCCATCGTCGATATAACGAGTGAGCTTTGACCACTGCCCGAGCGTGTATTTTATCGCTTTGCCCAGTGGGCTAGAGCCTATCACCTTCTGGGTTATCATCCATTGGTAAAGCTCATCCAGTATCGGCTTGGCAAGTGCTTGACGCTCTGCTTTTCGCTCTTCGGCAGGCGCACCTTTTAAGCGCGATTCTATCCCGTAGAGTTTTTGGATTTTAGCCAGCGCTTTATCGGCCTTGCCCGACTTACCTTTCCCTTGAAGCTTCTTCGCGTCCATGAACTTGCGACGAGCATGCGCTAAGCACCCCACATTGGTGACTTGATGAAGTCCATCATAAGCAGCGTAGCCATCGGTTTGTAGATAACCGTTGTAGTCACCTAAAAAGGCAATAGGGCACGCCCTCGCGCGACTGTTTTGATAGTCGTACAAGGCGATATTTTTCACATTAGGCAGTGCGGCTTCGGGCGAGTCAGCGCCCGAGCAGTAGAGCCACATATAACACTTCTTCTCTTCCTTGAGCACATTGAGCGGCGTTTCATCCGCCTGAACCACCACTTGCTGAAGTAGGTACTTCTTCAAGGCGGCATACAGCGGGGCGAACTTCTCGCTGACTTGGATAACCCACCTTGCCATGGTGGTGCGTGATAACTCGATACCCGACTGGGTAAACAGCGATTCTTGGCGATAAAGTGGCATCGCATACTGGTATTTGCCAAGAATGATGTTGGCCAGCAAGCTTTCTGTGGCGAAGCTTTTAGGGATGAGACTCTGAGGGGATGGCTTCTGAACGATATGGCTGCTGTCGCCTGTTTTCTCGCACTGGCGGCAAGCGTACTTAGGGCGAACATATTCCAACACCTTGAGTACCGCAGGCGTGAACTCTAGCTTCTCGCTGCGGTCTTCACCGATTTTATGCAGGCCATGATTACAACAAGAACACTGCTTTTCATGGTCGTCTACATCAAGTTCGATAACCTCACGAGGCAAGGTCTTAGGCAGAGGTTTACGTTTACCGCGTTTTTTCGTTGTGGTCGTGGTTGTCACCTCAACCTCGTCTTCTTTAACGGCTTCACATTCCGCTTCGTTGAAGAGGTCACCTTGTGATTCATCGTAAGGCTTTAATGCCTCCGAGCGTTTCGCGAACTGACGGTCGAAGGCGAGTTTGAGTTGTTCAAGCAGCGATTGGCGCTCTTGTTTCCACTCATTTCTCTCCGACATCAGAGCAGCTACCATCGCTTGTAGCTCGGCAACATCTTGGCTTTCTGGGTTGATATTTGGCGTCTTTTTCATAGCATTGATTATACTAAAATCGTGCCGTTAACGCTTGGAGAATAAGGCTTTATTCTCGATTAACTCATTGTAAAATAGTTTATTTTGATGGGTTCGTGGCCGATAATTGTGAAGCCTAAAAGCAGTCTATCAAGCTCAAATTGAGTGAGGGTAAACACCTGATTTTTCTCTTTTGAAGGCCACTTATACTTGGCTTTTTCAAGGCGTTTATACCAGAGGGCGAAGCCTGTTTTATCCCAGTACAACACTTTAATCTTATCGCGCTGTTTATTGGTAAACAGGAACAGCGCACCGCTGCCAAGAGGCAAGTCAGTATCATTTTCGATAATCGCTGCAAGGCCGTTGATGGACTTTCTAAAATCGACGCTTTCACGATAAAGGTAAATGTCTGGAGCGCTGAGCATACCTTTCATGACAACGCTCCAATGAGTTCAGCAAGATAGGTGGCTGGCGTGCCTTGAGGAATGCTCAGCTCCACATCATTGATGAGAAGTGTCATGTTCGCCGTAGCTATCTGGGCCTGATACTTGGTTGTCTTTTCAACGATTTCGGCTCTAACAAATCCGACAGATTCCGATTGGTTTACTGTTTGGAGTTGACGCCGTTTGGCGAAGAACGTGGATAAACTCAGTCCATGCTCTTCACAAAAAGCGCGTTGGGTAACACTGCTACTTTCATATTGTTCAAACAGTGATTGCCATTCTAGGTTGGTGCGTCGTTTTGCCATTTCAACTCTCCTTTAGGTTGGAGAGATGATCTTATTCTTCGTGCTGAAAGATTAGAATGCGGTGTTCATGACACGCTTACTTTCTACCAGTTTTAAGTGCAAAGCCGAACAAACATTGTTGTCCGCTGACAATTGTTTCTGCCTGTTCAGGTTGAACACCAAACGTGTTACACGTGTGAATTGCGACTTGCTGCTTTTTGTGTTTCTGGACACTCTAAAATGCCCAATAAAAACCAAAATGTTGTGCTGCAAAATAAAGACCAACAGCCAAAAGAACACATTTCCCAACCAGTCACCTACATAAATAATCGCAAGAGCTGTAGCTTTTGCATTATCTTTCATATCGGATTGCGTTGAGTACGGCAGCATTCGGAATAGGCCAATATATACCGGAGGTAACAATAAAACGATATATAACGTCTTAATTAAACCCCAATATTCGCTGCTACTTTTAAGGAAGCCAGTTGCTATCATGTAATCCAAAGCAACCAAGCCAATAACCCATCCCACACCAAAACAAACAGTAGCACCAACCAAGAGCATTAATAGCCCTAACCCCAAAGCAGCCCCTAAATTTATGAGTAAGCTTTTCATGCATCCTCTCTATGGGTAGATCTTATTTAAAATAAAGCCAGTGGCAAAAAGCACCACTTGAGTTATAGCGAAAGCGAAGCCAAATAGCAGACTTCCAATCACTGCAAATGCAAGCGTATAAGCTGTTTTCTTTTTAGACCTAAATCCATAAAAATCACGAAGGTTAGTTAAATAGTTCGTTTTATCATCAACCACATTATTCCCCCTATACCTCTTCAAATTCTTTAGCGTGACATTTTTTGCACTCATACTCCCATACATCTACAAACCAGTTAAATCGTATTCAAAGTTAAGTGCTGAACTATCCAAGTTAGACTTTGTTAAATCAGCTCGCTTCTTAGCAGCAAACAGTGAGGCTTGATGATGCCTTTCAACTCTATTCTCTGAGTTATATAGCATCGTTTTTTGTCTTCTTATTTTGGTGCGTCCGTTAAACTCCGACCATGTGATAGCAAACTTAGGATACTTTCGACCCCGACTACTTGAGAACGTATCCATGATATTGACCTGACAGCCAAACCTCATTCGCTGTACGAACTGGGGAATACTCAATATGAATTCGGCTCTTACTTCACCATAGTATTCACTTAAAAAGCTATTCACAAAACATTGAGCTGCGAACTTCGGGGACTTGTAGTGCCGAACACCAAAATACTTTGTTAATTCTTCTTGCTCGTCCCAAACAGTTGGAATTTTTGCATTGAAAGAACCTTGGCGTTTAGCATCTGGTGTCACAAACATTTCACCGTAATTGATTTTCTTTGGCACTCAATTCCCCTCATTACCGGTTACTCAGCTATGTAAACTCTGCCATTTCATCACACTGCAAAATAGCGTCACGTAGTTTCCCTCTCTAGTGAACCCAATCTTCGAGCTTTAGCCCTTCGACGCGCTGAAACTCTCTCGTATTATTCGTGACAAGCACACAGCCCGTTGCAATGGCGTGACCTGCAATAGCGGTGTCATTGTTGCCAATAGGTGTGCCCTTCGCCATTAGGTGGCGCTTAACCTCAGTCGTCGCATCAACCGCCGCTTTATCCCAAGGCAAGATCTCATCCACTCGCTTGAGAAATTCTTGAACTAGCACCGCATGTTTAGGTGAGGCTTTTTTTCCTAATAACCCATACTGCATTTCTTGATAGGTAATTGCTGAGATAACGATACGATGTTGATTGCCAACTACCTCTTGGAGTTTCTGCAATACGGTAATGGGCTGCTCCCTCATAATGAATGAACAAATACACGTATCGAGCATGTAGTTGAGTTTCTTATTCAAAATTGAATCGTCCTTCGTCCGTAATCACATCTTCACGGTTAGCCATGAAATCACTATCAGCCTTTTCGTGCTCACCAAATGACAGCCAATTAGGGCGAGCTGGGCGCAAGGTGATGACGTCACCGTCTTTGTGAATTTCAAGCTCATTTACCCCGTCAAACTCAAGATCCTTTGGCAAGCGTACCGCTTGATTCTTGCCATTTTTAAAAATAGATACTGTTCTCATAATACCCTCACTTTAGGCATATGTTTAACATATGGTCAGTGTAAAACACATGCCACATATGTCAAGCATATGCTTTTATTTTACAGCACTATTTCTGCTGCTTTTGATAACTGATTTGTTGATATGTCTGGCTCCTGCTTTGAGCGCAGGTAAAGTTTTCGCTGAAATTCTCGAACTTGATTTGAAGTGTTAGCCATTTGGCAATCTCCTGCTGAAATTTCTTGAAAAACATCATTTATTCTGTGCATACAGAAAACCACGGGTTTACCCGTGGATGAATGCTAATTCCAAAATTACAGCGTAAGCTGTTTGTAATTTTGGTCAACGCTTTAGCGTTGTCACGGTAAGTCCCCCGGGCATGCCCGGGGGAATCTTCGTTTGAGCCCCTTCCCTAGATGAGGTTATGTTGTCCTCATCATCATCGGTACTATGGGCTCATCCGACTGCCTATTGTGTGTACTCTGAGAATTTCGAGGTCCCCCCTTATATCTCTGAGTTGGG
>NZ_JACJFF010000182.1:0-6405 GCF_014164465.1 Vibrio sp. SG41-7
ACCGCCGTACACTTTTGCAAGTGTAGTACAGATAGCAGCAGTTAGAGTTGTTTTACCGTGGTCAACGTGGCCGATAGTACCAACGTTTACGTGCGGTTTCGTACGTTCAAATTTTTCTTTAGACATGGGGTGTCCCTCTAGGTACGGATTAGGTGGCTTAAAATAAGACCACGCAACCAAAAAAAATGGTTTTCTTTATTAAAGGAGAAGAAGCTTTAGACTGGTGCTAATACCCAGAGTCGAACTGGGGGCCTCACCCTTACCAAGGGTGCGCTCTACCGACTGAGCTATATCAGCACACAAAAATGAGTTGGAGCGTGCAGCGGGAATCGAACCCGCATCATCAGCTTGGAAGGCTGAGGTAATAGCCATTATACGATGCACGCAACACGTAACTCTTTTGAGCTATTTAACCTTTAGAATATGGTGGAGGGAGACGGATTCGAACCATCGAAGGCAGTGCCGGCAGATTTACAGTCTGCTCCCTTTGGCCACTCGGGAACCCCTCCAAATTTTGATCTTTCTCTCGCTCTCTATAAATAGAAGGGAGAAAGTGGTGCCGACTACCGGAGTCGAACTGGTGACCTACTGATTACAAGTCAGTTGCTCTACCTACTGAGCTAAGTCGGCACAAGTGGGGCGCATTTTATTGAATGATTTTCCACCTTGCAATAGTAAATTGCAAAAAAGTGCAAAATTCTCTTATCAAATTCCTATATACGGTTATTTAGCTCAAGGTTTCTGCCTTTAATCCGCATCTAGTAAAGGAAGATATTTAATTTATCTATCGCTTGATGTATTTTCCATGCACTTGTTTTGTTATCCACTATAGAGTTTTGTATGAGCCCATTTATGTCATTTGACCGCGCGCAGTGGTCTGAACTAAGGAATTTAGTTCCAATGACACTTTCTGAGAGCGATTTGAAAGAGCTTCAAGGCATCAATGAAAAGCTGACAATGGAAGAAGCAGTAGAGATTTATCTACCGTTATCGCGCCTGTTAAACCTCTATGTGGCCGCTCGACAAAATAGAAACTCAGTGCTTCATCAATTTCTGGATAAGAAAGAAACTGCGCCACCATTCATCATTGGTATTGCTGGCAGCGTAGCAGTAGGGAAAAGTACAACAGCTCGTCTATTGAAAGCTTTGCTATCTCGTTGGGAAAACCACCCTAAAGTTGAGCTAGTTACGACAGATGGCTTCTTATATCCAAATGAAATATTGGAAGAAAAAGGATTAATGAGTAAGAAAGGGTTCCCTGAGTCCTATGATATCAAAGCGCTAGTCAATTTTGTTTCAGACGTAAAGGCATGTAAGCGGAATGTGACTGCACCTGTGTACTCTCATCTCACCTACAACATTACCAAGGAAGTAAAAGAGGTCGACTTACCCGATGTGCTCATTATCGAAGGGCTCAACGTTTTACAAAGCGGTATGAATTACCCACATGAGCCTCATAGAGTCTTCATTTCAGACTTCCTCGACTTCTCATTGTATGTCGATGCAGAAAGCGCTCAAATTCAACAATGGTATGTAAATCGTTTTATGAAGTTCCGTGAAGGTGCCTTCGCTAAACCTGGTTCATATTTCGGGCACTACACTAAATTATCAGATCTAGCCGCTAAGGAAAAAGCAGAAGGTATTTGGCAATCAATCAATGGTTTAAACCTAGAGCAAAATATCCTTCCGACCAGAGAAAGGGCTCACCTGATTTTACGCAAAGGCGCAGATCATATGGTTGAGGAAGTGTTACTAAGAAAATAGTAGAGCCTTAGTCTCCTTTCCTCAGCGAGATTTCTCCCCCGATATAGCTCTCTATACCATTCTCAGTTTTGAGCAGCACGGCGCCTTGTTCATCAATCCCCTGAACGACACCTTCAATTTCTCTAGGTCCAATAATCAACCTTACGTTGCGACCTAAGAAATTATCTAAGCGGTTCCACCGTTCGACAAAATTAGACATTCCTTTCAACTCATAGTCGGCAAGTGACTTGTCCCAAGCATTGATCAGAGCCTGTGCTAACTGGTTACGGTCGGGCACTTTTCCATCACAGACCTCTTTGAGAGACGTCCACGGCTGACCAATACCTGATGTTGTCGGATCCATGGACAGGTTTAGTCCCAAACCAATAACAATATGAGCAGCGCCACCAGACTGTCCTGACAACTCGACTAAAATACCCGCGAGTTTCTTGTCATTATGGTAAAGATCATTCGGCCATTTCAGTTTAACGCCTTCAACACCCATCTCTTCCAAGGCTTCAACAACAGCAACGCCAACGACAAGGCTTAATCCCATAGCGGCAGCCATACCTGCATCAAGCCTCCAATACATTGAAAGGTAAAGATTTGCACCAAATGGCGATACCCACTCTCTTCCACGACGTCCACGACCTGCAGCTTGATATTCAGCAATACAGACCGACCCCGATTCGAGGGTATTAGTACGCTCTAACAGGTGTTGGTTTGTTGAACCTATGATTGGAATGAGTTCAAGAGAAGCATCACGACTCACAGCAGACAATTTTTCTTGGTCAAGCATATCTAAACGACTGGCTAGCTTATAACCTTTGCCTTGTACTCGATAGATATCTAACCCCCACTCTTGGATACCTTTAATGTGCTTACTGATAGCCGCTCGTGATACACCGATCATTTCACCTAAGTCTTCACCAGAATGAAACTCACCATCGGCAAGACATCTCAATAGTGCAAGCTTGGTACTGTGCTCTCTCATGCCAATGACTCCAAAGCTTTATCTAGGTTTGTCTCGCAGTCTCGTCCCATAAAACGCACTTCATGTTCCAATCGAATATCGAATTTATTCAAGACTGATTGACGCACTCGCTCTGCAAGCTTAAGGATATCCACAGCAGAAGCCTCATCATAATTGATGATAACTAATGCTTGGTTTGGGTGAACTTGAGCCCCACCTTCTGTCACGCCTTTGAACTGGCATTGATCAATCAGCCAACCTGCAGCTACTTTGATCATGCCATTACTCTCATAGCCGACAATGTTGGGATATATAGCTAACAGGCGATCAAAATGATCTTTGATGATCACAGGGTTTTTGAAGAAGCTACCCGCATTGCCTTGGACTCTAGGATCTGGCAACTTACTTGAACGGATAGCGCATACTTCATCAAATATAGTACGAGGCGAGAGAGTTTCAGCCGGTAGGCTTTTTAACGGACCATAGTGATTACATGGTTTCCACTCTTTAGGTAGGGTCAAACCAATCGCAACAACAATCGCTTTGCCATAGAGAGCGTGCTTAAAAATAGAATCTCGGTAGCCAAAGAGACATTCCTCTTTGCTTAACCGCTTAACTGTATAAGTATCCAGATACAGAATATCAACATATTCGCATACGTCTTGCAGTTCAACACCATACGCACCAATATTCTGAATAGGAGCAGAACCTGAACAACCAGGTATCATTGCGAGGTTTTCTAGACCACCCAGACCTTTATCAACACTCCACTCAACCAAGCTTGGCCAATCCTCACCACCACTCACATGCAGAAGGTGATGACGGTCCGTCTCGGTCAGCTCAATCCCAGCTAATTTATTCACAATGATCAAACCAGCGAAATGCTTGGTAAAAAGCATATTGCTGCCCTTACCCAGAATTAACTTAGGTGAAGTTGACCATTTAGGATTCCTATAAACCGAAATCAGTTCGTCGATCGTAGTTACTTCAACCAACGCATCACAGGTCTGATCGATAGAAAAAGTATGAACATTTTTTAAACTAGCATTGAGATGGAATTGCATGGCGATATTCAATTAACTTACACTGCCATCATTCTACAGCAGATAAACCAATGGCGCAGTGACTGAATGAACAATGTCATCATTACTCAATTAGACCCAGTAAAGGTTCCCCTAGTTAAACGTTTCTATAAGGAACATTATCCAACGGGAAAAGCGAACAAGAGTGAACTGATCTATTCGTTATTACTAGATAACGAACTTTGTGGTGTCGTGCGTTTTCGCACCATTGAAGATAACCGCTTACTTACTGGTATGGCGATATCAAAACAACATCGTGGTAAGCAATTAGGCTCTCTGCTTATGGCCTATTGTGCGAAACATACGTTAACAGCAAGCGATTATTGCTTTGCTTATGCTCATCTCACCAACTTTTACTCTCGACACAAGTTCATGCAAGTAGACCCAAAAGATCTTCCTAATGGCCTAAGAGTTTTGTACGAGCGCTATTCAAATAGCGGAAAAGATCTCATTCCTATGCATTATCAGCAAAATTGTTAGAGAATGCCTCGATTATCTAGTATTTGATGCCATCCCTTTGGTAAAATTAAAGGTTCGTAATTTTGCATATTTTTAAGGTAAAACAGTCAATATGATTGCCAGTAGGAATCCATTCATACAGTTGCCAACCATAGCGCAGAATCCTGACAAGTTTGAAGTACTACTATCAGCGCAAGAGTTTAGAGCTCGCTTACTTGATGAGATATCTCGCGCAACAACTCGTATTAGTTTAGTCGCTTTGTATCTTGAAGATGATGAGGCTGGCCGTGAGATCCTAACTGCCTTATATGAAGCAAAGCAAAAGAATCCAGAATTAGATGTGAGTGTGTGTGTCGATTGGCACAGAGCTCAACGTGGATTGATTGGCGCAGAGTCTTCTGAAGGCAATGCAGCCATGTATAAAGAGTTTGCGGTAAAATATCAGCACTCTGTACCCGTCTATGGCATTCCAGTTCGCGGCAAAGAAGTCTTTGGCGTATTGCACTTAAAAGGCTTTATCGTCGATGACAGCGTGATATACAGCGGTGCAAGCCTTAACAATATCTACCTGAACTACCATGACCGCTATCGCTTTGATCGTTACCACGTTTTAAACAACGCAACGCTTGCTGATACGATGTTTACATACGTACACGAACAGATGGTTTCAGACATTGCTGTTTATGATTTGGCTGATAAGAACAAACCAGCTACCAAAGAACTGAAACCTGCAATTCGTCAGTTCCGAGCATCGTTAGCAAGATCTCAATATCAATTCGATGGTCAAGATGTTTCTCCCGAACAAGTCGCTGTGACACCATTGGTAGGTATCGGCAAGAGACGTAACCGTCTGAATCAGGGAATCAATCAACTTGTCGCTCAGGCTAAAGACGAGATATTCATTTGTACGCCTTACTTCAACTTCCCACCTAGTCTAGCAAAAGAAGTAAAGAGAGCGCTTAAACGTGGCGTGAAGGTCAGTATTGTTGTTGGTGATAAGACAGCCAATGACTTCTTTATTTCCCCAGAGGAAGAGTTTAAAACGATTGGTGGTTTACCATACCTTTACGAGCTGAACCTGCGTCGTTTTGCTAAAGCCAACGAAGCTCATATTGCTAGTCGTAACCTTTCGATTCGACTTTGGCAACACTATTCAAATAGCTTCCATCTAAAGGGTATTTGGGTCGATAAGCGCTACATGCTTCTAACAGGTAATAACCTAAATCCTCGAGCATGGAAACTGGATCTAGAAAACGGCATCTTTATCCAAGATAACTACCATCACTTAACAGACAAGTTCCAGGCTGAAGTAGATAATATTCTTCAACACACTCAGCTAATATGCACTTATAAGCAATTGGAGAAGGTTGAGAGCTATCCGATGGAGGTTCAGAAGTTGATTCGTAAGATCACTCGTGTCAAAGCCGATAGAGTCCTTAAACAAATATTGTAGTAGATGTATTAAAGTACTAATTATCAACGCCTAGCAACCGTTAGGCGTTTTTGTATCTGCGAGATAAGTTTGTTTGATGTAATTTCGCTATTTACTCAAGACCAGTGCCAACGCTTAAATCTCCAAATATCTACCTTTCTTAGTCAGCCTAATAATTAAGATGCGGCTATCAGATACAAATAACAACCAAGTCAGATACCAACTCAATCGACAATTACTTTCTATATCCTACGCCACTCACTACAGCGAGGAACTAGCGTGATAGATCCCCCCCCTTATGCTCAGTTGTGCTTAGATTAGTCTAATTTGAGACTCCGTTATCTTTAGAGGCTGTAGCAAAAAGAATTAGAAGTAACCATCTCAATTCGTCAGGTTTAAATGTAAAACAGCACGAGCCTCCCACTATCTAGAGATACACCTCAATATGTAGCGATAACGTCAGTAACCAAAGTCCAAAAACTAATACGTCAGAAACGACGAAAGCCTAGTCGTCAGACTAGGCTTTCTAATAAGTAGTGGAATGGACGGGGTTGCGGACTTCAGGCAAACCCTTTGTAGGACTCGTTCGGCCGAAGGGCAAAACACTTTTCTTGAGATGTAAAAAAGCCCTGCTATTTCTAGCAGGGCTTTTCTAATAAGTGGCGGAGTGGACGGGACTCGAACCCGCGACCCCCGGCGTGACAGGCCGGTATTCT